>NZ_JYDF01000075.1:0-51030 GCF_003263525.1 Rahnella sp. NRRL B-41462
TGACCATAGATTTTTATGGCGATTACTTCCGCTGGCGCAGCCTTTTCACCAGTTCGAAGTCTTTAAAGTAAATCGGTTTGTCGTACTGCATCGAGAGATTTCCGGCAATTCCTGTCAGGATCGACATCGCGCCGGCGCGGTGATCGGCGGCGCGTTTTAACGGGTCGTCTTTGCGCTCGCCGAACAGGTCTTCCAGCATGGCATTATCACCGCCGCCATGACCGCCTTCTCCCATCTGGAACTCCGCCTTCCAGGGTTCGGCAAATAACGGATAAACAGTAATTTCTGCTTTCTCAATGCTGCCTTCGTTCTCGCGTTTTCCGCCTGCGTTGACGTACGACATCTCGACGATTTTCATTTCAATGCGGCCTTTGGTGCCGTTGAACACCACGTTCAAACCCTCCCACGGCAGATACGCATTGAGCGAATAGGTTAGCTGTACTTTGTTTTGATATTTCACCAGCACCGACAACGTATCTTCAATGCTGATGCCGTCACTGAAGACACTCTGGTCACGGAAATAGTTATCTTCATGTTCCGCATCCAGATACAGCGCTTTGAGCTGGGCGCTATCGCCCATATGCAGTGCAAACGGATCATTCTGTGCCTGCGGATAGCCATGTGTACGCGGATAAAACTCTGTCACGCCACGCTTTTCTGCATTCTCTTTACCGTAAAAACGCAGGTCGCCCTGCGCATAAACTTTCTCCGGCGTGCTGTTGAGCCAGAAGTTCATCAGGTCAAAATGGTGGGTCGATTTATGCACCAGCAGGCCGCCGGAATTGCGTTTTTCACGGTGCCAGCGACGAAAATAATCAGCCCCGTGTTCGGTATTCAGCAGCCATTCAAAGTGCACCGAAAGCACTTCACCGATGGCTTCCTGCATCAGCAGTTCACGCATTTTGCTGTGATGTGGCGCGTAGCGGTAATTGAACGCCACACGCACCTGGTAGCCAGTTGCATCGACGGCATCCAGAATACGCAGCGCGCGTTGTTCATCAATGGTCATCGGCTTTTCAGTAATGACGTCACAACCGGCATGCAGGGCGCGGACGATATAATCGTCATGTGTGCGATCCATGCTGGTGACAATCACGATATCCGGTTTGGTTTCGTCGAGCATCGTATTGAAATCAGCAGATTTCCAGGTAGATACCCGTGCGATGCCGCTCTGCTCAAGCTGGCGGTTCGCATAATCCATTCGCGTCTGATTTGTATCACAGAAGGCCACAAATTTTGCGTTGTGGCGGTATTTACCGGTGATCGCTTCAATGTATAAACCTGAGCGTCCGCCGGTGCCAACGAGAGCATATGTTTTCATGAGATCCCCAAAAGGCCCGAGAGCCGTCATCACTGACAAAATTTTGTTAAGGAATTCTTGAGGATAACGATTGAGGGAATTTTTTAAGTGAAGGGTGTCACGCAGTGGGGATAAAAATGAAACGCTGTGCCAGTTTCCAGACACAGCTGATTACTTATGTCAGAAGGCGTCAGGCAGCGCTGACCAGTTGTTCGAGCGCTTTACGGTTGGTCTGTTTGGTGTCGACTTTTACGTAGGCGCTGAATTCTTCCGGAACGACAACGGCTTCGGCCACGCCCGGTTGTGCGAGGATCCGTGCCTGCAGGGCGGAATCTTTCACCGCCAGTTCAGACAGCGTAATACGCAGGCTGCTGACATACGGGGGTTCGGTCATGGTAGAACTGACCAGCAACCAGACGACGGCAATGGCCGCACAAACCAGGAATACGGCACCGGCCCCGACGTGTCCGTAAACATAACCGCCTAAGCTGCCGCCAATCGCCACGCCGATGAACTGGCTGGTGGAATAAAGCCCCATCGCCGTGCCTTTGTAGCCCGCGGGTGATTCTTTACTGATAAGCGAAGGCAGAATCGCTTCCATCACGTTGAAGGCCAGGAAGAACAGTTGGATACCGGCGATGACCGCCCATAAATGTAGCCCCGCTGCCCATAGTACGATTTCAGCCAGCAGCAACACAACCACGCAACCCATGAACACCTGTTTCATGTGGCGCTTTTTCTCAGCGTAGACAATCACCGGAATGACAGCGACGAAAGACGTCAGCATGGTGATCAGATACACCCGCCAGTGTTCACTCGGCGGGAAGCCCGCATGTTCCATCACTTGCGGCAACACCACGAAGCTCGACATCAGTAACACGTGAAGACACAGAATGCCGAAGTTCAGTTTCAGCAGTTTGGCGTTGCCCATCACTTTGCCGAAGCTGCCTTTTACCATGCTCGATTCGCGATTAAGAATGTGCGTAGCAGGGGAGGGCACCACGGCCACGGTAATGATGATGCCGAGAACGGTCAGTACTGCGATCGCCCAGAACAGGGCGTGTAAACCCCAGGCGTGGGTGATGATCGGGCCGAGCACCATCGCAATCGCAAAGGTAATACCAAAACTGATGCCGATAAACGCCATCGCTTTGGTGCGGTTTTGCTCACGGGTCAGGTCAGACAGCAGGGCCATCACGGCGGCAGCAATCGCGCCAGAGCCTTGCAGGGCACGACCAATGATCACGCCCCAGATAGATTCGGTGGAAGCAGCCACAATGCTGCCGATGCAGAAGATGACCAGACCAAAGACGATCAGTGGCTTGCGGCCAACGCGGTCAGAAAGCAGTCCGAATGGGATCTGGAAAACAGCCTGTGCCAGGCCGTAAATGCCGATGGCGATGCCGATCAGTGTTTCGCTGGCGCCGGATAATTTCATGCCGTAGGTGGTCAGCACCGGCAGAACCATGAACATGCCGAGCATGCGCAAAGAAAATACTGTCCCTAGTCCCCATGTAGCCCGACTTTCCTGCGGGGTCATCTGGTTATCGTTCACATTACTACCTCAAAATAACAATCCGACATTTTAATGATTAAGCCGGCCTGGGTAAAACGATGGATCTTTAGCAGATATTACGATGTTTGCCTGTCAGACTGAGAAAAAGAAAAGGCCAGTATTGCTACTGGCCTTTAGCTGTGATTTCAGCGGGTTACACTGAAGGTGCGTGTTACCAAACGTAGGTCAGCAAGGATGTCGGTGCAGAATTAAAATCCACGGACATCATGAAGCTCAGCGACATGATGGTGATGATGGAGAAACCAAACAGTTTTCTCGCCCACACCACGTCATTTTCCGTTTTATACCCCTTCAGTGCCATGCCCAGCCACCAGATACTGACAGCGGCGGCGACAATCAGGTATTTATAACCTGCATAACCGCTCAGGGTCAGCATCAGCGTCGCAATCATAAACGCCAGAATGTAGACGATAATATGATGCTTGGCGACGGAGATGCCTTTCACTACTGGCAGAACCGGGATACCTGCTGCCTGATAATCTTTGAAGCGGAAGATGGCAATCGCGTACGAATGCGGCATCTGCCACAGGCTGAAAATCAGAAGCAGGATCAGGGCACCGGTATCAAACTGGCCAGAAACAGCACAGTAACCGATAACCGGTGGCGCTGCGCCAGACAAGCTGCCGATCAACGTGCCGTATACCGAGTTGCGTTTCATGTACAGGCTGTAAACGCCGACATAAACCACAAAGCCCATCACTGCCAGCCACATGGCCAGCGGATTTGCTCCGATATACAACAACGCAAAGCCCGCAATACCCAGAATGGTCGCGTAAACCAGGCTTGTTTTCGGCGGAATAAGCCCTTTCACCAGGACCCGGTTCTTCGTTCTTTCCATGATCCGGTCGATGTCGCGGTCGATAAAGTTGTTAAAGACACAACCCGATGCGACAACCAGCGAAACACCCACCAGTGTGGCGAGAAAGAGTGGGAAGTCGATGCTGCCTTTGGCAGCAAGGAGAAATCCCCCGATGACAGAAATTAAGTTGCCGAAAATAATTCCTGGTTTCGTTACTTGCAGGTATTGCTTAATCATCACGTGCAGCTCGGCTCTTTAACTGACCATCATATTGAGGTTGAGGTTATACATAATCCACAATGAGCCCACAACGACGATAAAGATAATCACAGCGGTGAACAGAAGTGCCACCAGGTTCCAGCGCTCTTCCGACGACGTATTCATGTGCAGGAAGAACACCAGATGGACAACGATCTGGATGATCGCGGAAGCAACCACAGTACCCAGAATCAGTGAATGTGACGCCGTGTCGGTCATGACCATGGCAAACGGGATCACCGTCAGGATAACCGACAAGATGAAGCCAATAGCGTATGACTTCAGGCTGCCGTGGCTTGCGCCACCATGGGAAGTAGCAGAATGACTCATTACATTGCTCCCATCAGATAAACAACGGTAAACACGCAGATCCACACCACGTCCAGGAAGTGCCAGAACAGGCTCAGACACATCAGACGGGTTTTGTTGACTTCAGTCAGACCGCGACGTGAAACCTGAACCATCATGGTCAGGATCCAAATCAGACCACAGGTCACGTGCAGACCGTGGGTGGCGACCAGCGCAAAGAAGCCAGACAGGAAACCACTGCGCTGCGGACCATAGCCTTCAGCAATCAGGTGATGGAATTCATAGAGTTCCATCCCGATGAAGCCTAAACCGAACAGGAAAGTCAGGAACAACCAGCCGTTAACCGCTGCTTTGTTACCTTTGTTCATGCCCAGCATCGCAAAGCCGTAAGTGATACTACTGAACAACAGGCAGAAGGTTTCTACCAGTACGAACGGCAGTTCAAAAATGTCTTTACCAGAGGGACCGCCAGCGGTCCCGTTTACCAGTACTGCATAAGTTGCGAACAGGCTCGCAAACAATATGCAGTCACTCATCAGGTAGATCCAGAAGCCGAAGACTTTGGTTGCACCTGCATCGTGGTGCCCATGCTCAGCATGGGCCTCATCGTGGTGAGTCAGAGTATCAGTTGCCATGTTTCACACCTGCTTTACGGATTTGTTCATAATGTTGGTTTTCAATACGTTCCACTTCTTCAACTGGCACGTAGTAATCAACATCTTCGTCGAAGCTTTTCGCAATCCAGGTCGCAGCCAGTGCAATGAAGCTCACCGCGGCCAGCCACCAGATATCCCAGATTAACGCGAAACCACAAACCAGACTCAGCATAGCGATGATGAAACCGGCGCCGCTGTTACGTGGCATATGAATCGGTTCATATTTAGCAGGCTGCTTGTAAGCGGTGCCTTTCTCTTTCATGTCCCAGAACTCATCACGGTCGTGAATTTGCGGCACGATAGCGAAGTTGTAGAACGGAGGAGGAGAAGAGGTTGACCACTCCAGAGTACGTGCGCCCCATGGGTCACCGGTCAGATCACGGTTCTGGTCGCGGTCGCGAACGGAAACGAAGATCATGATCAGCTGGCAGAGGATACCGCAGGCAATCAGTGCAGCACCGCACGCTGCAACAACCAGCAGCGGGTGGAACTCAGGATCGATGTTCTGGCTGACACGACGGGTCATGCCCATGAAGCCCAGGACGTACAGTGGCATGAACGCAACGAAGAAGCCGATGATCCAGAACCAGAATGAACGCACACCCCATTTTTCGTTCAGCGTGAAGCCGAAGGATTTAGGGAACCAGTAAGTCAGACCTGCGAAGCAACCGAAGACCACACCACCGATAATAACGTTATGGAAGTGGGCAATCAGGAACAGGCTGTTGTGCAGCACGAAGTCAGCACCCGGAACCGCCAGCAGAACACCGGTCATACCACCCACAGAGAAGGTGATGATGAAGCCAACAGTCCACAGCATCGCTGCGTTGAGCGTGATACGGCCCTGATACATGGTGAACAGCCAGTTGAAGATTTTTACCCCGGTCGGGATAGAAATGATCATCGTCATGATGCCGAAGAAGGCATTGACGTTGGCGCCAGAACCCATGGTGAAGAAGTGGTGCAACCAAACGATGAACGACAGCACCGTGATGGCGATGGTTGCCCATACCAGCGAGGTGTAACCGAACAGACGTTTTTTGGAGAAGGTTGCGGTAACTTCTGAGAACACACCGAATACTGGCAGAACCAAAATGTACACTTCCGGATGGCCCCAGGCCCAAATCAGGTTGATGTACATCATCATGTTGCCGCCCATATCATTCGTGAAGAAATGGGTGCCCAGATAACGGTCTAAAGTCAGCAGTGCAACAGTCACGGTCAGAATCGGGAAGGACACGATAATCAACACGTTGGTGCACAGTGCGGCCCAGGTAAATACCGGCATTTTCATCAGCGGCATACCGGGTGCGCGCATCTTCAGGATGGTCGCAAAGAAGTTAACACCGGTCAGCAAGGTCCCGACCCCGGATATCTGGAGACTCCAGATCCAGTAATCTACCCCGACCCCCGGACTGTATTCCTTACCTGACAGTGGCGGATAAGCTAACCAGCCGGTCTGTGCGAACTCACCCACACCCAAAGAGATGTTGATCAGCACAACAGCCGCGGCGGTAAACCAGAAGCTCACGTTGTTCAGGAACGGGAACGCAACGTCGCGCGCACCGATTTGCAAAGGAACAACCACGTTCATCAGACCGATTACGAAAGGCATCGCCATGAAGAAGATCATGATCACGCCGTGCGCGGTAAAGATTTGGTCGTAGTGATGAGGAGGAAGGAAGCCCGGCTCGCCCGCAGAGGCAAGCACCTGCTGGCTACGCATCATGATGGCATCGGCAAAGCCACGCAGAAGCATGACGAAGGCCAGAATGATATACATGATACCTAATTTTTTGTGGTCGACGGAGGTCAGCCACTCGGTCCACAGATATTTCCACTTACCGAAATAGGTGATGCCGGCAACTACTGCCAGGCCACCGATAATAATCGCGGCAACTGTGACCATGATAATCGGTTCATGATACGGAACCGAATCAAGCGTTAATTTTCCGAACATCGTTTATTCCTCGGCTCCGGCTGCGTGAGACTGTCCACCCATATCCATGCCTTTCATGTCAGCGCCTGCCGGCATTGGCATGGTGTGACCTTCTGGCGCTGCCTTCATGTCATGCATGGAGTATTTGCCAATGATTTCTTTAAACAAACCAGGTTTTGCAACAGAGAAGTATTCGACCGGGTTGTCGATGCTCTGTGCAGCCAGTTTGTTGAAGTCATCAGTGGTAGCCAGCTGGTTCGGTGCACTTTTCACTTTTGCTACCCAGGTGTCGAAATCGGCACGGGTTGGAGTCGCAATTGTGTTGAACTTCATACCTGAGAAGCCGCGGCCGCTGAAGCTTGCTGAAATGCCTTTATACGTACCCGCTTCATTTGCAATCAAATGCAGCTGAGTTTGCATACCGGCCATCGCATAAATCTGCCCGCCTAACTGAGGGATGAAGAACGAGTTCATGACAGAGTCTGAAGTGACTTTGAACTGAACAGGCACATCTTTAGGAATAACCAGTTCGTTAACGGTCGCGATGCCTTGTTCTGGATAAATGAACAACCATTTCCAGTCCAGAGAAACGACTTCAACCGTCATCGGTTTTTGGTCAGTCACGATTGGCTTGAACGGATCAAGCGAGTGGGTGGTTTTCCAGGTAATCGTTGCCAGGATGGCAATGATAATAATTGGAACTGTCCAGACGACGGCTTCAATTTTGTTGGAGTGGGACCAATCAGGACTGTATTTTGCTTTTGTATTGGAAGCGCGATACTTCCAGGCAAAGGCAAACGCCATGATAATAACTGGTATAACAACGATCAGCATTAAACCGATAGCGGTTAAAATCAGCGTTCTCTGCTCAAGTCCAATTGCTCCCTTGGGATCCATCAATGCCGTATTGCAACCGCTCAACATTACCGCGGAGGCAAATAAGGACAACATCCCAATACTTTTATTGTATTTCTTAAGTCTCATCTAACGACCTCAATAACTAGGGCTCTATTGTCGCTTCAGGTGTGCGGGCATTTTACGGGAAGGTTGCAGGACTGTAAACACGCTTAAACAAGTGTCAAAGCGCTGTTGACACTTTATGTTAACGCAGTCACACATGTCACGGATCGTGACAATTTACAGTGGGCAACAATATGTTGCGTATGGATTTTTTTCTATAGTGATGAAAAACAAGGGGTGACAGATTTTGACATTATAATTGTCGTGCGATATCTCATCGATACGTTTAATTAATGTTAAATTAATGTATAAAGCAGGTGAAATAAAATGCATGAAAAGCCCGAAAGAAAAACTATCCCGGAAAATATTATTTTTTCTGAATTTAATTTATTGCGTCCTATTTATAGATCATTTGTTAAATGAAACGCGCCATTCATTTCGAATGAATGGCGGTAAATCAGGAACGTGCAGTACGGCGCAGAGATAAAAAATCGAGCAGACTGCCTAAAATAACGCCAGTCAGGCAAATAACTGCTCCCGTTTCTAACAAGGTTGTCGCCAGCCTTTGCCAGGATGCCCAGCCCATACTGTCGACAATCAGCGTGATCAGCCAGAGTATCAATAACAAGCTTCCCGTCAGCATGCAACGTAATGCCCAGCGATACGGGGCGGCAAAGTGAATGCGCGGCAGGAAACTGTCTGTATTTTGGGTGTATTCGAGGGTCTGCCGGCAAACTGCCAGCAGCAGTAAACCGGGCAGCGCTGCTACAATCGAGAAAAGATAAAACCACGGCCAGCCATAAGCTTCAACGAACCATCCGGCAATCGGCCCGACATACACGCGGCCCACGGCAGACAATGCTGAAAGCAGCGCAAACTGGGTGGCAGAGAATGAGCGATTACACAGCGTCATCAGGAGTGCCACGAACGCTGCCGTCCCCATACCGCCACACAGGTTTTCAAAGAAAATCGCCGCGCCCATAGTGGTTAAATCTTTATCGGTGATGGCGAGGATCCAGTAACCGGCATTAGAAACAGCCTGCAAAATCCCGAATAACATCAGGGCGCGGAACAAGCTCAGACGCTGCATTAACATTCCGCCAAACAATGCACCGATGATGGTTGCCATCAGCCCGAGCGTTTTATTTACCAGCCCGACCTCCCCCGCATCAAAACCGACGCCACGGATCAAAAATGTTGTACTCAGGCTTCCTGCAAACGCATCGCCCATCTTGTACATCACGATGAGCAGCAAAATCAGCCAGGCATTGTTGCGGCCAAAAAAGTCTTTCAGCGGTGCGACGACGGCCATCTCCATGGTACGCGGAGCTGGTTGGGTGTTTTCAGGCTCCGGCGACAACAGGGTGGCGAGAACGCCGATGAGCATCATACCTGCCATCAGCCAGTACATATGCTGCCAGCCGAGATACCGATCAGCCAGCCATAATGCCAGCCCGCCGGAGACCAGCATTGCCAGGCGGTAACCCAGAACTGACACGGCGGCACCATTTCCGCGTTCTTCCGGTGGCAGTAAATCGGTTTTATACGCGTCAAAAACGATGTCCTGCGACGCCGAGGCGAATGCAATCAGTACGGCCAGCGCGGCGAGCCAGAATAAATCTTTTGAAGGGTCCATAAAACCCATCGCGAAAATCGCCACGACCAGCAACAACTGCGTCAGGATCAGCCATCCGCGTCTGCGCCCGAGAAAAGAAGGCGTGTAACGGTCCATCATCGGTGACCATAAGAACTTGAACACGTAGGCCTGACCTACCAGCGAAAAAATACCGATGGTTTTCAGGTCAACATTTTCGACCGTCATCCACGCCTGCAACGTGCCGGACGTCAGCGCCAGGGGTAAACCGGAAGCGAAGCCCAGAAGCAGTAAAATGACCGTATTGCGTTGCGTGAAAATTTTAAAGTACTGACTGATCATGAAAATTGTGTTCCTGCGAACCGTTGAGAGAGTGGCGCATACGCATAATAAAGGAAGGGATGCATTTCAGGAAAGATAATCACTGGCCTTAAAAAGCATTCTGCCCGGACGAGCCGGGCAGAATTCATCACGCAAACTTCAGCTGAACTTAACGGGCATTCGCTTTGATGAAGTCACTGATGCTGGTGTCTGACGCCATGTCACTGATGACATCGCCCAGTGTGGTGTTAACTGCGTTGGTAATTTTTGCGTTAGTCGCAGACAGTGCGCCCTGAACGTTATATGTCGAGCGGTAGTTTTTCACCTGCTTGCTGCCGTTCTTCGCCGTCGCGATGATGGAGATGTCGGCTTTAGTGGTGATGTTATAACGCAGGTTACCTTCCTGAACATCTGCATACAGGTTGTTCACTACAATTTGCAAATCAACCGCGCCGTCAGCCCCGACCATGTAACCTCTGGCGGTCATTTGTTTCTCCAGTGATTCCTGCAACAGGAAACGCAGATCGCGTGACGGTGTCAGGGAAATCAACTGCCCATCGCGGTTCACTTTTGCCAGTGCCTGATCCTGACGCTGGTCAGCACCGTTGATGCTGATAGTGATGCCCTGAAGCGTTGGATCTTGTGAAGGCAGAACAATTTTCGGTGAAACGTCCAGGGTGTTAGTGCTGGTGGCGCAACCGGCCAGCATGAACAGTGCCAGAACAGGGAAAATAATTTTCTTTAGCATGTGTATTTTCTCAATATTAATAAGGGAATAGTGCTCAAAAATTTGCCGACATCATAACATTGCCATTTGCCGGGGGAAGTCCCAACAATCCGGAAAAGCGTGTTTTTCGCGTTTTTTTTTCAGCAAAGTCGCAGTAAAGCTGCGGGCTGCTGACGCCATCCGTAGCGAAGCGGCAGTTTCTTTGACAGACTGAGCGCCATTTTTATCAATCTGCAGCAGAAATTTATTGTTCTGGCGTGCGTAGAATCTGGAAAGCCGCCTATCATTATAAAGAGATAGGTGTACCAGACAGGCGCAGTTCTCTGCTGATGCGGTGTAAGGAGATTGCTATGATTCGTGAGCAAATAGAAGCAAAATTAGTTGAAGCATTTGAACCTGCGTTTCTGGAAGTGACTGACGAAAGCTATCGTCATAATGTCCCGGCAGGCTCCGAGAGCCATTTTAAAGTGGTCATGGTGTCGGATAAGTTTATCGGGGAGCGTTTCCTGGCGCGTCATCGTGCCATCTATGGGAGATTAACGGAGGAGCTGGCAGGCAGCGTGCATGCGCTGGCTTTGCACACGTATACCCTGAAAGAATGGGAAGGCTTACAGGATACGGTGCCAGCTTCACCGCCGTGTCGCGGCGCGGGCACCATGGCCTGACAGTCGCGATCTGATTCACAAAAGGCATAAATATCGGCATTTGACGCGGTAACACTGGAACTTTCCTTGCCAGATGCGGTATTAGTAGATGCGAATTTCAAGAAACGGCCTGCGGGCCGTTTTTGTTTTTCTTCTGACGGACTGACGGCACGAGGTTTATGCCTCTGAATGACCGCATTTTTCGAAGGATCGAGTCCCGTGTGAGTTTCCCTCCCGCGCAACAGAGACCGTCCTCGACTCAATGCGTATGCGCCGCTATAATGTCGCGTCTAATTTTTCCGGAATGGTTTCGGACGCTCTCGAATACAGGGCTACGTTCTGATACAGAACTGTCCCGGTTCTTAGAAGTCGTTTTCAAGGTAAGTTTGCGCTCATCTTGAGAACGACTTCTGGAGTTGACCGAGCACTGTGATTTTTTTTTGAGGTAACAAGATGCAAGTTTCTGTTGAAACCACTCAAGGCCTTGGGCGCCGCGTAACGATTACTGTTCCTGCTGAAAGCATTGAAAAAGCAGTGAGCAGTGAACTGATCAACGTCTCTAAAAAAGTACGTATTGACGGCTTCCGTAAAGGCAAAGTACCAAGCCACATCATTGAACAGCGTTACGGCGCGTCAGTACGTCAGGACGTACTGGGTGATCTGATGCAACGCAATTTCGTTGATGCGATCATCAAAGAAAAAATCAATCCAGCTGGCGCACCTAACTACATCCCGGGTGAGTACAAGCAGGGTGAAGACTTTAACTTCTCCGTAGAATTTGAAGTGTACCCGGAAGTTGAGCTGAAAGATCTGGAAAACATCGAGGTTGAAAAACCGGTTGTTGAAGTTAACGACGCTGATGTTGATACCATGCTGGAAACTCTGCGTAAGCAACAAGCGGACTGGAAAGAAACTGATGCTGCGGCCACTGCTGAAGACCGCGTGACTGTAGATTTCTCCGGTTCCATCGACGGTGAAGAATTCGAAGGCGGCAAAGCTTCTGATTTCGTACTGGCTATGGGCCAGGGCCGCATGATCCCAGGCTTCGAAGACGGTCTGGTGGGTCACAAAGCCGGTGAAGAATTCACCATCGACGTGAACTTCCCGGAAGATTACCATGCTGAAAACCTGAAAGGTAAAGCGGCTAAGTTCGCGATTACTTTGAAGAAAGTAGAAGAGCGTGAGTTGCCAGAACTGACCCCTGAATTCATCAAACGTTTCGGCGTGGCTGATGGTTCTGTTGAAGGTCTGCGTGCTGAAGTGCGTAAAAACATGGAACGCGAGCTGAAAGGTGCTGTTCGTAACCGCATCAAAACTCAGGCAATCGACGGTCTGGTCAGCGCTAACGAAATCGACGTGCCATCTGCACTGATCGACGGCGAAGTGGATGTTCTGCGTCGTCAGGCTGCACAACGTTTTGGCGGCAACGAAAAACAAGCGCTGGAACTGCCACGCGAATTGTTTGAAGAGCAAGCTAAACGTCGCGTCGTTGTTGGTTTGTTGCTGGGCGAGGTCATCAGCCAGCACGAACTGAAAGCTGATGAAGATCGCGTTAAAGCACTGATCGAAGAAATGGCTTCTGCGTACGAAGATCCACAGGAAGTTGTTGAGTTCTACAGCAAAAACAAAGAGCTGATGAACAACATGCGTAACGTCGCACTGGAAGAACAAGCGGTCGAAACTCTGTTGTCTAAAGCGAAAGTGACTGAAAAAGCCACTACCTTTACTGAACTGATGAACCAGACTCAACCTGCATAATTGTAATGCACGTTGCTGAACCTGTTTACAGGTTTGCTTCCAAAGCCCGCGGTTTTTACTGCGGGCTTTTTATTTCCTGAAAATCAGGTATTTTTGTTTTGGCTGTTGTTTTTGCACTATATTTATCAATATAAAGCACAGCCCACGTAGAAACTGTTGACTGACACCCTCAGGATGGCTTTTTACTGGCTCAGGGGGCACGCCAAAAAAGAAATATCACTGCAGGCTTGAAAAAGGGGGCAATTCCCCCAATTGATAAGAGCTAACCCAGGTAAATTTGTAGTTAAAATCTGACTGATAAACACCGTCAGGCGTGTAAATGGCGACTTGGCCGCTTGAGCATAGTCATGTGTGCCTATCTCAAGTAGAATCGATTTTAAATAGCGCCAAACAGAATCTATTAGGAGACGGTTATGTCATACAGTGGTGAAAGAGAGCAATTTGCACCAAACATGGCGTTGGTACCCATGGTGGTTGAGCAAACTTCACGGGGCGAGCGTTCATACGATATTTTCTCCCGTCTGCTTAAGGAACGTATCATCTTCCTGACCGGTCAGGTTGAAGACCATATGGCTAACCTGATTGTTGCCCAGATGCTGTTCCTGGAAGCAGAAAGTCCGGAAAAAGACATTTATTTGTATATCAACTCACCGGGCGGCGTGATCACTGCCGGTATGTCGATTTATGACACCATGCAGTTCATCAAACCGGATGTCAGCACGATTTGTATGGGACAAGCCTGTTCAATGGGCGCATTCCTGTTAACAGCCGGTGCCGAAGGCAAACGCTTCTGCCTGCCAAATTCCCGTGTGATGATCCACCAGCCACTGGGCGGTTTCCAGGGCCAGGCGACGGATATTGAGATCCACGCTAAAGAAATTCTGAAAGTGAAATCTCGTATGAATGAGCTGATGGCGAAACATACGGGCAAATCTCTTGAAGAAATAGAGCGTGACACTGAGCGTGACCGTTTCCTGTCCGCTGATGAGGCTGTACAGTACGGGTTAGTAGACTCCGTATTTACCCATCGCGCCTGACGGCTTATTTCTGCCGGGCTGATGGTCTATAGTTATACTCATACGGACGTCTCAAAGGCAGGACTTGAGTTACTGAAGTCCTGCAAGCAATGAGTCATAACAGGAATGAACAGACATCAGCCAATCATGCGGCTGTTGTGTAATATAGTCGTGTCGTGGTGTTATTGTTACGCTGCGGGACTGATACCAGAGAAGAGGTTTACTGATGACAGATAAGCGCAAAGACGGTTCAGGAAAGCTGCTGTACTGCTCTTTTTGCGGCAAAAGCCAGCATGAAGTTCGTAAGCTGATTGCCGGGCCGTCAGTGTATATCTGCGATGAATGTGTCGATTTATGTAATGACATTATTCGCGAAGAGATCAAAGAAGTCGCGCCACACCGTGAACGCAGTGCATTACCGACGCCGCATGAAATCCGTCAGCACCTTGACGATTATGTTATCGGCCAGGAACCTGCAAAAAAAGTGCTGGCAGTGGCGGTCTACAACCACTATAAGCGCCTGCGTAATGGCGATACCAGCAACGGTATAGAATTAGGCAAGAGTAACATCCTGCTGATCGGGCCGACCGGTAGCGGCAAAACGCTGCTGGCTGAAACCCTGGCGCGTTTCCTGGATGTGCCATTTACCATGGCCGATGCCACCACGCTGACCGAGGCCGGTTATGTGGGTGAGGACGTCGAAAATATCATTCAGAAACTGCTGCAGAAATGTGACTACGACGTACAGAAAGCGCAACGTGGCATTGTTTACATTGATGAAATTGACAAGATTTCCCGCAAGTCTGACAACCCATCGATCACGCGTGATGTGTCCGGTGAAGGTGTACAGCAGGCACTGCTGAAACTTATTGAAGGCACCGTGGCTGCTGTTCCACCGCAAGGCGGACGTAAGCATCCGCAGCAGGAATTCTTGCAGGTTGATACTTCGAAAATCCTGTTTATCTGTGGCGGTGCTTTTGCCGGCCTGGATAAAGTGATTGGACAGCGTATCAATACGAATACCGGTATCGGTTTCGGCGCTGAAGTGAAAGGCAAAGAGCAGAAAGCGACTGAAGGTCAGTTACTGGCTCAGGCTGAACCCGAAGATTTGATTAAATTTGGTCTGATCCCTGAGTTCATAGGTCGTCTGCCAGTGGTGGCGACTCTGAGTGAGCTCAATGAAGAAGCCCTGATTCAAATCCTGAAAGAGCCGAAAAATGCCCTGACTAAGCAATATCAGGCATTGTTTAATCTCGAAGGCGTTGAACTGGAATTCCGGGATGAAGCGCTGACGGCCATTGCCAAAAAAGCCATGATCCGTAAAACCGGTGCGCGTGGCCTGCGTTCCATTGTGGAAGCGGCATTGCTGGATACCATGTATGATCTGCCGTCTCTCGAAGATGTCGAGAAAGTGGTTATTGATGAATCCGTGATTGCGGGTCAGTCAGAGCCTCTGATGATTTATGGCAAGCCGGAAGCACAACAAGCATCTGGCGAATAATTAGCCAATCTATCCAGAGAGTTAGCCACGAAATGGGGGATTTTGTCCCCCATTTTTTTTTCGCACATTCTTATCGTTGAATGTCGGACATTCATCCCCATATACTCAGTTAACGACTTGCTGAAACCCGTCTGACTCGTGTTTCACGAGATTTCCTTAACCTGGCGGAAGCTAAACTAAGAGAGAGCTCTATGAACCCTGAGCGTTCTGAACGCATAGAAATCCCCGTATTGCCTCTGCGCGATGTGGTGGTTTATCCGCACATGGTGATCCCGTTGTTTGTTGGCAGGGAAAAATCGATTCGATGCCTCGAAGCTGCGATGGATCACGACAAAAAAATCATGCTGGTGGCGCAGAAAGAAGCCTCAACAGATGAGCCGGGCGTTAATGATCTCTTCTCCGTGGGTACGGTTGCCTCAATATTACAAATGCTGAAGCTCCCGGATGGCACGGTAAAAGTGCTGGTGGAAGGGTTACAACGCGCGCGTATTACGACACTTTCTGACAGTGGCGAGCATTTTGCTGCCCAGGCGGAGTACCTGGAATCTCCGGCCGTGGATGAACGCGAGCAGGAAGTTCTGGTGCGTACTGCAATTAATCAGTTTGAAGGCTACATCAAGCTGAACAAAAAGATCCCGCCGGAAGTGCTGACTTCGCTGAACAGCATTGAAGATGCTGCACGTCTGGCTGACACCATCGCGGCACATATGCCACTGAAACTCGCTGACAAACAATCTGTACTGGAAATGTTTGATATCACCGAGCGTCTGGAATATTTGATGGCGATGATGGAATCGGAAATTGACCTGTTGCAGGTTGAGAAACGCATTCGCAATCGTGTCAAAAAACAGATGGAGAAAAGCCAGCGCGAGTACTATCTGAATGAGCAAATGAAAGCGATTCAGAAAGAACTGGGCGAAATGGATGACACGCCTGACGAACACGAGGCGCTGAAACGCAAAATCGAAGCGGCCAAAATGCCGAAAGATGCGCGTGAGAAAACCGAAGCTGAGCTGCAAAAACTGAAAATGATGTCGCCGATGTCCGCCGAAGCTACGGTTGTCCGTGGATATATCGACTGGATGCTTCAGGTGCCATGGAATGCCCGCAGCAAAGTGAAAAAGGACCTGATCAAAGCACAGGAAGTTCTGGATACTGACCATTATGGTCTGGAGCGTGTCAAAGACCGCATTCTGGAATACCTCGCCGTGCAGAGTCGCGTCAGCAAAATCAAAGGCCCAATCCTGTGTCTGGTCGGGCCTCCGGGTGTGGGTAAAACCTCACTGGGTCAGTCAATCGCACGCGCGACTGGCCGTCAGTATGTTCGTATGGCGCTGGGTGGCGTACGTGATGAAGCGGAAATCCGTGGTCACCGTCGTACCTATATCGGTTCCATGCCGGGCAAACTGATCCAGAAAATGGCGAAAGTGGGGGTTAAAAACCCGCTGTTCCTGCTTGATGAAATCGACAAGATGTCATCGGATATGCGTGGCGATCCGGCTTCTGCCTTGCTGGAAGTATTGGATCCGGAACAGAACGTGGCGTTCAACGATCACTATCTGGAAGTCGATTACGACCTGTCAGATGTGATGTTTGTGGCGACCTCGAACTCGATGAACATCCCGGCTCCGCTGCTGGACCGTATGGAAGTGATCCGTCTTTCCGGTTATACCGAAGACGAAAAACTGAACATCGCCAAACAGCACCTGTTGCCGAAACAGCTTGAACGTAATGCGCTTAAGAAGAACGAACTGACTGTGGATGACAGCGCAATAACTGGCATCATCCGTTTCTATACCCGTGAAGCGGGTGTACGTAGTCTGGAACGTGAGTTGTCGAAACTGTGCCGTAAAGCGGTTAAGCAATTGCTGATGGATAAAGACATCAAGCACATTGAAATTAACGGCGACAACCTGAAAGATTTCCTCGGTGTACAGAAGGTCGATTATGGCCGTGCTGATACCGAAAACCGGGTAGGCCAGGTTACTGGTCTGGCGTGGACCGAAGTGGGCGGTGAATTGCTGACCATCGAAACGGCCTGCGTACCGGGCAAAGGTAAGCTGACTTACACCGGTTCTCTCGGGGAAGTCATGCAGGAATCCATTCAGGCTGCACTGACGGTTGTCCGTTCACGCGCAGACAAACTGGGTATCAACCCTGACTTCTACGAAAAACGTGATATTCACGTTCACGTACCCGAAGGGGCAACGCCGAAAGATGGTCCGAGTGCCGGTATTGCCATGTGTACCGCGCTGGTGTCTTGTCTGACGGGTAATCCGGTTCGTGCGGATGTTGCGATGACCGGTGAGATCACACTGCGTGGTCTGGTTCTGCCAATCGGTGGTCTGAAAGAAAAGCTGCTGGCGGCCCATCGTGGTGGCATCAAAGTGGTTCTGATCCCGGACGACAACAAACGTGATCTGGAAGAAATTCCGGCGAACGTGCTGGCAGATCTTGAGATCCATCCGGTAAAACGCATTGATGATGTTCTCAACATCGCACTGCAAAATCCGGCTTACGGTGCATTGCCGGTGGCAGCAAAATAGTGACCTCAGCTTACACAGTTGAATAAAACTCAGGCTGGCAGGTGAAATCTCACTTGCCAGCTTTTTTTTGTGCCGTTAACTTAGTGAACGGTCAAAGGGTTTCAGGCTGCTTTCAGTCGCTTGCATCACTCTGACAAGATTGATATAACAGCAGCGCGGTCACGTCTGCAGGGAAAATGCGCCGTGATGAACGAATTTTAAGAGGGGATGATAAGAGTGAATAAGTCACAATTGATCGACAAAATTGCTGCCGGTGCTGATATTTCTAAAGCCGCAGCGGGACGTGTTTTAGATGCTGTTCTTGCATCTGTCACTGACACCCTGAAAGCTGGGGATGAAGTAGCTCTGGTTGGTTTTGGTACTTTCTCCGTTCGCGAGCGTTCAGCACGTACTGGTCGTAACCCACAGACCGGTAAAGAAATCAGCATTGCAGCCGCTAAAGTGCCGGGCTTCCGTGCAGGTAAAGCGCTGAAAGATGCCGTTAACGGTTAATTACCCGCAGACTGACGTTGAAACTGTGTGAGGCGCATCACTGATGCTTTTCATTCAGGTCTGGTTGTTAAACAATAACCTGACGTCATCGGGCTGGTAAGGTAAGATACAAGGCGCATCGAAAACGGTGCGCTTTTTTTATTACAGCGGAGTGTTGCCACACTATGATGGACAATTTACGCGCGGCCGCCAATCACGTCGTGCTCAAAATCATTCTGGCCCTGATTATTCTGTCCTTTATTTTGACAGGGGTAGGCAACTACCTGATCGGCGGTTCAGGCGACTATGCAGCGAAAGTGAATGGTCAGGAAATAGGACGTGCTCAGCTGGAACAGGCAGTTCAAAACCAGCGTAGCCGCTTGCAACAGCAGCTTGGAGATCAATTCTCTGCGCTTGCGGGCAGCGACGGTTATATGCAGCAATTACGCCAGGAATCCCTGAGCAACCTGATTGACGTCACGTTGCTGGATCAGTATTCCAAAAAATTAGGCATTACCGTCAGCGATCAGCAGATCAAAGATGCGATTTTTGCGACCCCGCAATTCCAGACTGATGGCCGTTTCGACAATGCTAAATATCTGCAAAGCATCCAGGGTATGGGATACACCGCGGATAACTTTGCGCAGTTGATGAAACAACAGTTAATCAGTCAGCAACTTGAGCAAGCCTACGGTCAGTCCGATTTCGTTTTGCCAGTGGAAAGTAAATCTCTAGGTGGGTTGATTCTGCAAAGTCGTGATGTGCAGACTGCCACATTGGATACCGATGCGCTGGCAGCTAAACAGCAGGTCACTGACGCTGAATTGCAGGCATTCTACGACCAGAATAAAAACAGTTTCCTCTCGCCTGAACAGGTGAAAGTCAGCTACATCGAAATGGATGCAGCGGCCATGCAGGGGAAAACTAACGTGACGGATGCGGATATCAGCGCCTATTACGACCAGCATAAAAGCGAATTTGGTCAGCCTGAACGCCGTCGCTACAGTGTCATTGTTCTGAAATCTCAGGCCGATGCTGACGCAGTGGCTGCCGAGCTGAAAAAAGGCACCGATTTCGCGGAACTGGCTAAGACCAAATCGACCGATGCGCTGAGTGCCAGACAAGGTGGTGACCTCGGCTGGATGGAGCCTGAAACGACGTTACCAGAATTTAAAAATGCCAATCTGACCACCAAAGGTCAGGTGTCTGGTGTGATTAAATCGGACAGCGGTTTCTTCATTTTGCGCCTTGATGACGTGACGCCTGAGCAGGTCAAACCGTTAGCTGACGTTCGCAACACGATTGCCGACAAGCTTAAACAAGAGAAATCATTGGATGCCTACTACGCGCTGCAACAGAAAGTCAGCGAAGCGGCAACCAATGACAACGAATCTCTGGCTTCTGCTGAAGATGTTGCCGGTACGAAAGCGGTTCACACAGATTGGTTCACTCAGAATCAAATCCCGGCAGGTATCAATTTCAAACCTGTCGTACAGGCGATTTTCGACGGCGGCCTGATTGGTCAGGACGGTTCTCCGGGCAGTAACTCAGACATTATTACCGTTGATGGTGACCGCGCCTTTGTAGTTCGCGTGGATGCACACAAAGCTGAAGGGGTTAAACCTTTCGCTGACGTGAAAGATCAGGTGACGACGCTGGTGAAACGGCAGAAAGCACAGGATCAGGCGCGTATGGAAGGTGAGAAACTGCTGACCGCGTTGAAAGAAGGCAAAGGCGATGACGCCATGAAAGCTGCCGGCCTGACATTTGGTCCAGTCCAGAAAGTACAGCGCAGCCAGCAGCCTTCTGCATTCGAAGAGAACGTTTACGCACTGCCTCATCCTCAGAAAGACCAACCGGTTTATGGGCTGACTCAGGACGATAAAGGCAACAGTGTACTGGTCAAACTGAATGCGGTGACGCCGGGTGCCATTCCTGCCGCTGATACAGCACGTTTCAATCAGGAAATGCAACAGACGTCCTCGAATGTGGCCTTTGATTCGCTGCTGACCAACCTGCGTCAGGAAGCGAAAATCAAATACGGTTCTGCTGCACAAAACCAGTAAACGCCGCAAAGTTTTGCAACGCGTTGCAACAAACAAAAGGCCGCTTCCGCGGCCTTTTCCACATTTGAATGTTGCCCATTGTCCGCTTTCTCTGCCTGATGCATTCTCTCCGTGCTGTCAAACACATGGAGGATACAGCATGAAAAAATTAGGCATCAACTCACTTTCGTTAGCTCTCGCTCTGGGACTTTCCACACTACCGGTCATGTTGCAGGCCGCTCCCAATGCGGCCAGCAGCGTGGCGACCACGACGGCGGCGCCAGCGACGGCAGCCAGCAAAGTCACTGGCCCGCAAGTGAAAAAGGAACAAGTGGCAGTGACCGATGAAAGTACCGTAAGCATCAACACGGCGACTGCGGAAGAATTTGCCAATGTGATGAACGGAGTAGGGATGAAAAAAGCGCAAGCCATCGTCAGTTACCGCGAAGATCTTGGGCAATTTACGGATATCGAACAATTGCGTGAAGTTCCGGGAATTGGTGCTGCATTGTTTGAACGTAACAAGGACCGTCTGAAATTGTGACGGATGTCGCGGCGGTGATCCCTTAACGGTTGCCGCCGTTTTCTTCTGCTAATCTCTAGAGACATCTGACCAGTTTGGTTGTAAGCCTCAGACGACTATCAGGAGTTTCTTAACGATTATGCATACGTTCATTAAAGTTTGCGGTTTCCACATTGACGTTTATCAGCACGTAAACAACGCGCGTTATCTGGAATTTCTTGAAACAGCGCGCTGGGAATGGCTCGACAATCAGTCAGGTTTCCAGTGGATGAGCCAGAACAAGATTGCCTTCATCGTGGTGAATATCAACATCAATTACCGCAAGCCTGCGGTATTGGGGGATGTCTTGCGCATTGACAGCAGTTTGCAACAACTGAACGGGCGCAGTGGTGTTCTCGAGCAGGTTGTCACATGTGAAGGTGATGTGGTTGCGGATGCGACGCTGACGTTCGTGTGTATCGATTTGCGTACGCAAAAAGCGCTGCCGCTGGAAGGGGAATTGCTCGAGCGGTTACGTGAACTGGAACTGGAAAACGATTAATCGTTTCCCCTTACGCAAGATCACTTTCCCGTCAAAAGAATACGCCAACGGGCGGTTGAAAGCCGCCCGTTACCGGCAAAACATTAAAACTGAAAAATTAACGCAGTCCGGTTTTCTTCTTCAGGCTGGTCATCACGCCCGTTTTATCCTGCTGGTATTGCTGCAAACCATTAGCGCGTAAATGACAGGCTGCACATTCACCACAACCATCACCAGCAATGCCGTTGTAGCAGGTCAGCGTTTTATGGCGAACCAGATCCAACTGCTGGTAATAATCGGCCAGCGCCCAGGTTTCGGCTTTATTGAGCCACATCAGCGGTGTTTCGAAACGCACATCGCGCGCCAGACCCAGCGACACAGCCGTGTTCAGCGCCTTGACGAATTCATCTCGGCAATCCGGATAACCGGAGAAGTCAGTTTCACACACGCCGGTGATGACGGCTTCTGCCTGGATCTGATAGGCATAAATGGCCGCCAGCGTCAGGAACAGAATATTACGACCGGGAACGAACGTACTCGGCAAGCCCCCGTTGTTTTCATCACCAAAATTAGGCACCGGAATGTTATCGCGGGTCAGGCTGCTGACAGCCAGTTCGTTTAACAACCCGACATCCAGCACTTTATGGGCACGTGCGCCCAGTTCCACAGACAGTTTTTGTGCAATCTCGATTTCTGCACGATGACGCTGACCATAATCGAAAGTAACGCAGTGGACTTCGTCATATTGCTTCAGAGCCTGAATCAGACAGGTTGTTGAATCTTGTCCGCCGCTAAAAACTACCACTGCTCTTTTCATTCTGATTACCTGTTGTTTGAAACCATTATCTGAAATTTACTGCGCATCGGGCAGTAAAAGTGCCCTAATGTTACTTTCCTTTACCCCCGGAGTGTAGTGAAACAGCTCCTTCAGGCACTTTCCGTTGGCAGCGGCGGCGGAACCCATGCCTGACAGAAATCGAACCAGCCCCATGCGGTGAGTTGCACACCGCTGATGCGCGGTGGTGCGCTGACCTGATACTGATAGTTAAACAACGGTGTGACGATGGCCGACTGCATCCACTGAAATAAATGATCGCGCAGTTCGTCCGAGCGATGGTTCTCCAGCGGGATTTGCTGAATAGCGGCCAGGCGCTGTTGCTGGCAAACATAATCTTTTTCGCGCAGGATCCCCGGCCAGAGCGGATCTTGCTGTAACCAGTTCTCCAGGGAGGCATCGGGAGATTCGCCAATCAAACGATCACCGAGAAGCAGATCGGCCCAGCCTAGCATCGCATCATCTTCCCAAAGTCGCCCGGCATGATATTTAACCTCCAGTGCACAATCTTCTTCCGCCAGCTTTTCCTTTAGTGCCTGCGCCACCAGCTCAAATTCAACCGGCGGGTGAAACAGCAATGTCAGCTTTTCAGGCAATGGAACATCAGCATCGTCATGCAAAGGTATTGGCCAGCCAGGCAGCATTTCTTTGCTGGCTTTCACCAGATCATGATCGATAGGCAAATTATCCAGCATGCCGCTGCGCTGGATCAGACGGACGATTTTACGCGCCTGAGCCTCATTCAATACGCCACGTTTCAGATTGGCGGCGATGTAGCAAAATCCCAGGCTGGTGCTGCGTCTGACCGGTTTCACGCGCGATAATTCATCCTGTTCACCCAAAATGATCCTGACCGGATGCTGGCAACTGACATTGCTTTTTTGTGCAAAGAGTTGCGGTGTGATCCAAAATTCAATAGCCGCCAGATAAGGATGCTGTAAGGCGTACAAGGTATGTTGTTCAAGCCTGATCAGTTCAGGTGAAAAGGTAGTCAGGCGAAAAGGACCCGCGCCGATATGTGGATTATCGGGATGGGATAACAGGCAGTTAAGGTCGGCAAACCGGTGCGCCAGCCAGTAATCGGGTTTATCGAGATCAAACTGCAGACAAAGTGCGTGCGGCTGAGACAATCTGCTCACGCAAGCCAGATTATGTTTACTGCGCGGTGAGTTTTGCAGTTGTTCAAAGCGCGCCATTAATTGCGCGGTCTTCAGTGGTTCTCCGTTATGCCAGAACAACTGACTACGCAGGAAAAATTGCCAGGTTTTGCCGTTATTACTGATTTGCCAGTGATGGGCCAGATCGGGCTGGGGGGCTGAATTTCCCGGAATAAAACGCGTCAGTCCCGCATGAATAGTATGTGCAAGATGTTGCTCGGCACGGCCGGTCAACGTCAGCGGATCTAAAGGCTGGAGAGGGCGATAATAGGGTATACGCAGCGTGGGCGCATCTTCCTGCCATTGCCCGCCCAAATGCGGCGCCAGCAGTGCATTGAGATGGCTCGGATCCAGCTGGCTTAGCTGCAACGCGGCCGAATGTTCGCCATTTTTCAGCAACTCCTGCAAACAGGCTCCCCGCAATTCTTCGGAGGTTTTCAGGCAGCAAAGTGACGCACGCTTCCCGCGACCTGCTTGGGATTGCCAGTCAATCCAGCCCGCATCCTGAAAGTGTTTCAGCAACGTTCGGGTATGACGTTCACTGCAACAGAAAATCTCAGCCAGTTCGGCCACGGTAAACTGAACCGGAACTTGTCCGGTCTTCAGGTATAAACGCTGAAATTGATTAAGCCGGTTTTGCAGGCGCACGGTAAATACGGAACCTTATTTTTGCTGTGAATTAACCTGTTCATCATATCGTGCGTATGGCGCGCTGGCTTGCAGCGAAGAGCCAGAGTGTGAGCTAAAACCGGAACAGTATTCACAAACTGTTCACTATTAGTTCCGCAAATCGCAGTCCATACTTTGAGGGTGAAAATCATTCCTTTTCTGAGAGAAAATATGTTCCGTTTAGCTGCATTTGATATGGATGGCACTCTGCTTTTACCCGATCACACGCTGGGCGAAAAAACACTGGCAACATTGCGTCAGCTGGCTGAAAAGCCGGTAAAACTGACGTTTGCCACCGGCCGTCATTATCTCGAAATGAAAGATATTCTGGCGAACATCGGACTGGACGGTTTTCTGATCACCGGAAACGGCACGCGAATTCATGACTTGTCCGGGCACCGGTTGCATGCCAGTGACTTGTCCGAAGATTGTGCACACGAGCTTTTGCACACGCAATGGGATACACCTGCCAGCCAGCATGTATTCCGTGATGATGGCTGGTTTACGTCTCTGGACGATCCGGATTTGCTGATCCCGCATCAGTTCAGCGGCTTCCGCTATCAGTTACAGGATCTGCGTTTATTGCCTGATTCTGGTAACAGCAAAGTGTGTTTCTGCGCACCGCATGAAACCTTGCTGGCGCTGGTACCCCAACTGGAAGCGCATTTCGGCCCGCGTCTTGACCTGTGTTTTTCAGCGGCAGATTGTCTGGATGTGCAGCCCGCAGGCAGTAATAAAGGCAGTGCTCTGGCGCTTCTCACTGCAGGTCTGGGGATCGATATGTCTGAATGCATGGCATTCGGCGATGCCATGAACGACAAGGAAATGCTGGAAAGTGTCGGGATGGGGCTGATTATGGGCAACGCTTTGCCGGTGCTGAAAGAACAGGCCTCTCATTTACAAATCATCGGACATTGCCGTAATCAGGCTGTGTCTCACTTTTTGCAACACTGGCTGCACACTCCACACCTCACCTATTCCCCCGAATATTAAGGTATTGCAGCAAGCCGGGTTCACTTTAACTGTCCCGGCTTTTTTCCCCCTTCATCCTTCGAACTGCAACTGCGTTAGCTGCATTCTTTCACCCGAATCACTTACTCTTGTAAGCTCATCGGGATTCATTCATTTGCTGCCTTGTTGTAGTTCGAATGATTTCGAGGATATTCAGTTGAGACCTTCCAGTTGTGCAGCGTAAACGGAAATATCCCCGATATTCTTCGCTACCCAGTTGTCATCAAAGTAGGTATTCAGATAACGTTCACCGCTGTCGCAAAGCAGGGTAACGATCGAGCCGGTTTCACCTTTCTCGTGCATTTGTTTTGCCAGTTGCAATGCCCCCCACATATTGGTTCCCGTCGAGCCGCCGACTTTTCTCCCCAGTACCTGTTCAAGCCAGCGAACGGTAGCAATGCTTGCAGCATCAGGTACTTGCATCATGCTGTCAATGACGTCGGGGATAAATGAGGGTTCGGCGCGCGGGCGGCCAATGCCTTCAATGCGGCTGCTGCATTGAGCGGTAACGCTGGCATCACGTTGCTGAAAGTAATCATAAAAGACAGAGTTTTCCGGATCCACCACGACCAGTTCGGTATCGTGCCCCTGATAGCGGATGTAGCGGCCTAGCGTTGCGGACGTTCCACCGGTACCCGCACTCATCACCAGATAACGCGGCACCGGATACGGTTCGCGGGACATCTGACGGAAAATGCTGTCTGCAATGTTGTTGTTTCCGCGCCAGTCGGTGGCCCGTTCTGCGTAGGTGAACTGATCCATATAATGGCCGTTCAGCTCTTTAGCGAGCTGCTCTGAGGCAGCATAAATCTGACCTGAGTTTTCGACAAAGTGGCAGCGACCACCATAAAACTCAATTTGCTGAATTTTGCGCGGGGCTGTACAGGCGGGCATTACGGCAATAAAGGGCAGGCCCAGCAGACGCGCGAAATAGGCTTCGGAGACAGCAGTACTGCCCGAAGACGCCTCAATAATCGGCGTATTTTCGCGGATCCAGCCATTGCACAGGCCATATAAAAACAATGAGCGTGCCAGACGATGTTTCAGGCTGCCGGAAGGATGCGTGCTTTCATCTTTGAGGTACAACGAAATTCCAGGAAAGTCGCTCAGCGTGAGACGAATTAAATGTGTGTCGGCTGAACGTTGATAATCGGCGTCGATTTCTTTAATGGCGTGAGTGACCCAGGAATTGCGCATGTTGCAGGCTCATTTAAGTGTTTTGATGAGATAAAGAATAACGTAATCACCAGAGAAATAAGTTACTCTTTGACCCATAGATCATCTTATTTGGAGAAATATTTTCTCCGGGAGTGCGATATGGTAGATAAAATTGACCTCAGGCTTTTATCGCTGCTACAGCGGGATTGCACCCTTTCTCTGAACGAGCTGGCTGAGGCCGTCAACCTCACCACCACCCCCTGCTGGAAAAGAATAAAGCGCCTTGAAGATGACGGGATTATTTGCGGAAAAGTGGCGTTACTTGACGCTGAGAAACTGGGACTTAGCCTGACAGCATTTGTGCTGATTAAAACCCAGCATCACAACAGCGAGTGGTATCAGCGATTTGTTCAGCAAGTCGAAGCGTTTCCAGAGGTGCTGGGTTTTTACCGGATGGCGGGCGAGTACGATTATTTGCTGCAAGTTCAGGTCTCCGATATGAAAAGCTACGATAACTTTTACAAGCGACTTGTGAATGGCATTCCGGGACTGAACGACGTGACCTCAAGTTTTGCGATGGAGCGCATAAAATCGACCACAGCATTGCCGATTTAATGCAAAAGTTGCAGTAAAAAGTTTCATCAGAAACCCCTGTTAACTCTGGTATCCTTGTCGGCCTGAAGAGAAAATTGGTCTTTCTGTCGCCGGTTTAACTCAATAAAATTATTATTATTTGTATGGAAAACACTGCGTGAGATTGTTTGCACAATTAGGCTGGTACTTCCGACGTGAATGGCGCCGGTATTTGGGTGCCGTCGCCTTACTGGTCATTATCGCCGTTCTGCAATTACTGCCGCCAAAACTGGTGGGCGTAATTATCGATGGTGTTACGTCAAAACAAATGTCTTACGGCGTGCTTTTTGCGTGGCTTGGCCTGATGCTCGGCACGGCTGTTGTGGTGTATCTGCTGCGTTATGTCTGGCGCGTGCTGCTGTTCGGTGCGTCTTATCAGCTTGCTGTTGAACTACGACAGGATTTTTTCCGTCAGCTGAGCCGTCAGCATCCCGCTTTTTATCTGCGCCATCGCACCGGTGATTTGATTGCCCGTGCGACTAATGACGTCGACCGGGTGGTGTTCGCTGCGGGAGAGGGCGTGCTGACGCTGGTCGATTCGCTGGTCATGGGGCTGGCGGTACTTATCGTTATGGCAACCCAGATCAGCTGGGAACTGACGTTATTGTCGCTGGTGCCGATGCCGGTAATGGCGATCATCATCAAGCGATATGGCGATCAACTTCATTCCCGTTTCAAAACCGCACAGGCGGCGTTTTCCTCGCTTAACGATCAGGCGCAGGAAAGCCTGACCAGTATCCGTATGATCAAAGCTTTTGGCCTGGAGAATCATCAGTCATCGCAGTTTGCTGATGTGGCTGCGGATACCGGTGCAAAAAATATGCGTGTCGCGCGTGTTGATGCCCGCTTTGATCCGACCATCTATGTCTCTATCGGCATGGCGAACCTGCTGGCCATCGGCGGCGGTAGCTGGATGGTAGTCAATGGCCACCTGACGCTGGGTGAACTCACCAGCTTTGTGATGTACCTTGGCCTGATGATCTGGCCGATGCTCGCGCTCGCCTGGATGTTTAACATTGTCGAACGTGGCAGCGCGGCTTACAGCCGTATCCGTAGCCTGTTACAGGAAGCCCCGGCTGTTGTTGATGGCACAACACCGTTACCGGCAGGCCGCGCGACGCTTGAGGCTCACATCAACGATTTCCATTATCCGGAAAATAGCCACGCTGCTTTAACGACCGTTACTTTTTCCTTGCACCCTGGGCAAATGCTGGGGTTATGCGGTCCGACAGGTTCCGGTAAAAGTACGCTGCTTTCACTCCTTCAGCGCCAGTTCGATGTCACTGACGGTGACGTGTCCTATCACGGGTTATCCCTTAAAGAAATCCAGCTTGATGACTGGCGTGCCCGGCTGGCAATTGTCAGTCAGACGCCTTTCTTGTTCTCAGACACTGTCGCGCAGAACATTGCGCTCGGAAGGCCTGATGCCACGCAGGAAGAGATTGAAGAAGCCGCGCGTCTCGCCAGCGTTCATGATGACATTCTGCGATTGCCTCAGGGATATGAAACTGAAGTCGGCGAGCGCGGCGTCATGTTATCGGGTGGTCAGAAGCAGCGTATTTCGATTGCGCGCGCATTGCTCCTCAAAGCCGAAATTCTGATCCTGGATGATGCTTTATCCGCCGTTGATGGCCGGACGGAGCACCAGATTCTGCACAATCTGCGTCAGTGGGGAAGTGACCGTACGGTGATCATCAGCGCACATCGTCTCTCTGCACTGACCGAAGCCAGTGAGATTCTGGTCTTCAGCCAGGGGAGTATTTCGCAGCGTGGCAATCATGACCAGCTTGCTGCCGAAGCCGGCTGGTACCGCGATATGTTCCGTTATCAGCAATTAGAAGCTGCGCTGGATGATGTGTCACAGGAAAAGGAGCCGGAACACCGTGGCTGAACCCAAAAAAATTAAAATTCAGAAGCTTTGGCCAACGCTAAAGCGCCTGTTGAAATACGGGAAACCTTACCGCAAGCCGTTGTCTTATGCGGTTCTAATGCTGTGGATTGCAGCGGCAGCGGAAGTGACCGGCCCTATATTAATCAGCTTCTTTATCGATCACTACGTGGCTAAAGGTGAAATGCCGTGGGGGAAAGTCAGTTTGCTCGCGCTGAGTTTTATCTTCCTGCAATTCCTGGCAGCAAGCCTGCACTATTTTCAGGCACTGTTGTTCAACCGTGCTGCGGTGGGTGTCGTCCAATGCCTGCGCACCGAAGTCATGGATGCGGCATTACGGCAACCGTTGAGCGCATTTGATACACAGCCTGTAGGTCAGCTGATTTCCCGCGTGACTAATGACACGGAAGTTATCCGTGATCTGTATGTGACCGTGGTGTCGACAGTCTTACGCAGCATCGCCCTGATTGGTGCGATGCTGGTGGCGATGTTCAGCCTCGACTGGCGACTGGCATCGGTGGCAATTTGTATCTTCCCGGCCGTATTTGTCGTGATGGGGCTGTACCAGATTTACAGTACGCCGGTGGTGCGCAAAGTACGCGCTTATCTGGCGGATATTAATGATGGCTTCAATGAAGTCATCAACGGTATGAATGTGATTCAGCAATTCCGTCAGCAGAAAAGGTTTGGCGAACGGCTTGCCCGCGCCAGCCAGTCGCACTACCTGGCCCGCATGCAAACGCTGCGACTGGAAGGATTTCTGTTGCGTCCTTTGCTCAGCTTATTCTCGTCGTTGATTTTATGCGGTCTGCTCATTCTCTTCGGATTCAGTGCCGAAGGTTCTGTGGGCGTTGGGGTTCTGTACGCCTTCATCAATTATCTCGGACGGCTCAACGAGCCTCTGATTGAACTGACCTCACAACAATCGATTATGCAGCAGGCAGTCGTTGCCGGTGAACGTATCTTTGATTTGATGGACAGGACGCAACAGCAATACGGGCCAGACGAAAAGTTGCTCACCAGCGGCGAGATTGACATCAAAGACGTCAGCTTTGCTTACCTCCCGGATAAATGGGTGCTGGAAAATATTTCCCTGCACGTGCCTTCGCGCGGTTTTGTGGCGTTGGTTGGACATACCGGCAGTGGTAAAAGTACGCTGGCAAATCTGCTGATGGGTTATTACCCGTTAAACAAAGGTGAGGTCAGGGTTGACGGACGTAACCTCGCCGACTTATCGCACACCAGCCTGCGCAAAGGTATTGCAATGGTTCAGCAGGATCCGGTGGTTCTGGCAGAATCCGTGTTCGCTAATGTCACGTTAGGCCGTGATATTGATGAAGCGCAGGTGTGGCACGCGCTGGACATTGTGCAGCTCTCACCGCTGGTACGCGAAATGCCCGAAGGTTTGAATACGCGTCTGGGAGAGCAGGGCAATAATCTTTCTGTCGGGCAGAAACAATTACTGGCGATGGCGCGCGTTTTGGTGCAGGCACCGGAAATTCTGATCCTTGACGAGGCAACGGCCAATATTGATTCCGGCACCGAGCAGGCTATTCAGCGTGCATTACGGGCTATCAGGCAGCAGACTACGCTTGTGGTTATCGCACATCGGCTTTCGACGATTGTGGATGCCGATAATATTTTGGTATTGCACCGTGGCCAGGCTGTTGAGCAGGGTAATCACTTGCAACTGCTGGCAGAAAAAGGCCGGTATTATCAGATGTATCAGTTGCAACTTGCCGGACAGCAATTGGCTTCTGCCGGACAGATTATGCCTGCAACAGAAAACGCATAATCTTTGCATCGGTGCCGTATCCCTGCGGCACCGGCTTTCTTCTTTCTCCGTTTTTCATTTCCTGTTTTTCTTTTCCCCGCACTGTATTCATGCAGGCAGAACCCTTTTTCAATTCGGGTGCACTAAAAAGCAGCGGTGAGCACTTAAATGGTGCGTGTGCTGCTGTGCTGCATATGGCATGACAACTGTGCGCCTGGTCACGATTATTCTGAAAATGCCGTATTACGCGGGAATTGCATGAATCTGCGCCCGATTTCAACTCTGGCACATCCTTTGCTTTATCCAATCCGTATCGGGCGCGAATCCTCTCGCGGCAAGCCCTTAATTCGAGGAGTGGCACAATGAAGCTGGTTACTGTGGTGATCAAACCTTTTAAGCTGGAAGACGTGCGTGAAGCGCTGTCTGCTGTTGGAATTCAGGGGCTGACCGTAACGGAAGTTAAAGGTTTTGGCCGTCAGAAAGGTCATGCCGAACTTTACCGTGGCGCGGAATACAGCGTGAACTTTCTGCCAAAAGTAAAAATCGACATTGCTATTGCAGACGATCAGCTTGATGAAGTGATCGATGTGATCAGCAAAGCGGCCTATACCGGCAAGATCGGTGATGGCAAAATTTTCGTTGCTGAATTGCAACGTGTTATCCGTATTCGTACTGGTGAAACCGACGAAGCAGCACTGTAATTTCAGGCTTTTATCTCTCATACCAATCGGTTTGAGATAAATCAGATTAGAAAAAACAGTTTTGAGAAACAGGGGTGGGTTAATAATGAAAAAACTTTTATCCATGATGGGGCTTGGTGCCGTGGCTTTGCTGCCTTCGCTTGCCATGGCAGCAGCGCCAGCAGCGGCAAACGGTGCTGATAACGCCTTTATGATGATTTGTACCGCGCTGGTATTGTTCATGACCGTACCGGGCGTGGCGTTGTTCTACGGTGGCTTACTGCGTTCTAAAAACGTTTTGTCCATGCTGACTCAGGTTATTGTCACCTTTGCTCTGGTCTGCGTGTTGTGGATCCTCTACGGCTACAGTCTGGCCTTCAGCGAAGGTAACGCGTTCTTCGGTGGTTTCAGTAACGTCATGATGAAAGGCATCGGCCTGGACTCCGTGACAGGCACCTTCTCCCAGATGATCCACGTTGCTTTCCAGTGCTCATTTGCCTGTATCACTGTGGCGCTGATCGTGGGCGGTATCGCTGAACGTGTACGTTTCTCAGCGGTTCTGATTTTCACTGTGATCTGGCTGACTTTCTCTTACATCCCGATGGCTCACATGGTGTGGGCAGGCGGTTTCCTGGCTGCTGATGGTGCGCTGGATTTTGCCGGTGGTACCGTTGTTCACATCAACGCCGCTATCGCAGGTCTGGTGGGGGCTTATCTGCTGGGTAAACGTGCCGGTTTCGGTAAAGAAGCTTTCAAACCACACAACCTGCCAATGGTCTTCACTGGTGCATCAATCCTGTATGTGGGTTGGTTCGGCTTCAACGCAGGTTCTGCAAGTGCAGCAAGCCCTGTTGCCGCGTTGGCTTTCCTGAACACGGTGATTGCAACGGCTGGTGCAATCCTGTCCTGGACACTGGTTGAATGGATGGTGCGTGGTAAACCTTCACTGCTGGGCGCAAGCTCCGGTGCTATCGCAGGTCTGGTCGCTATCACACCTGCATGTGGTACGGTCGGCGTGGGTGGTGCTCTCATCATCGGTCTCGTAGGCGGTATCACTGGCCTGTGGGGTGTGGTTACCCTGAAAAAATGGCTGCGTGTTGATGACACCTGTGACGTGTTCGGTGTTCATGGTGTGTGCGGTATCGTAGGTTGTCTGCTGACTGGCGTATTCACTTCCAGCTCACTCGGCGGCGTAGGTTATGCAGAAGGTGTGACCATGGGCCATCAGGTTTGGGTTCAGTTCTTCAGCGTGTGCGTGACATTGGTCTGGTCTGGTGTTGTTGCTTTCATCGGTTACAAAGTGGCGGACATGATCGTAGGTCTGCGTGTTCCTGAAGAACAAGAACGCGAAGGGCTGGATGTTAATAGCCACGGCGAAAACGCTTACAACCAATAATGAGATTTCAGAGAAAGTAGTGCGCTAACTCTCTCATTAATGAGTTAAAAATAATAAAATAATGATGATATGCAAAAGGGGCGATAATGATATCGCCCCTTTTTAATGCGCCATTTTTACAGGGCGCTCTTTAATGATGATTATTCAGGCTTTCGCTGACGAATAACCCCTTCCTGTACCGTGGAGGCGACCAGCACGCCATCGCGGGTATAAAACTGTCCACGCACAAAACCACGCGCACCGGATGCAGAGGTACTTTCGACGGCATACAGCAACCAGTCATCCATGCGGAACGGGCGGTGGAACCACATCGAATGGTCGATGGTCGCGACCTGCATTCCCGGTTCAAGGAAGCCAATGCCATGGGGTTGCAGCGCCGTAGGCAGGAAATTGAAGTCAGACGCATAGCCCAGTAAATACTGATGAATTCGCAAATCATCTGGCATTTCACCGTTGGCCCTGAACCACACTGCACGGTTAGGCTCTTCGACACTCCCTTTCATCGGGTTATGAAACTTCACCGGACGCATTTCAATAGGATTATGACCAATAAATTTTTCGCGGAATTTTTCCGGTATCAGATGCGCCAGATTTTTAGCAATATCTGATTCTGATACCAGTGTTTCCGGCGGCGGCACATCCGGCATGGTGTTCTGATGCTCAAAACCACTTTCCTGGCTTTGGAACGACGCCGTCATATAGAAAATCGGCTTGCCATGCTGCACCGCTTTTACGCGGCGGGCGCTGAAACTGTTGCCATCGCGCAGGATTTCCACGTCATAGATAATCGGCTTGCTGCTGTCACCCGGGCGCAAAAAGTAGCTGTGGAAAGAATGGATACCACGTTCTGCCGGGACGGTCTGTTTGGCGGCATATAATGCCTGGCCTACGACCTGACCGCCAAAGACCTGACGTAAACCCAAGTCTTCACTTTGACCACGAAACAGCCCTTCTTCAATTTTTTCCAGATCAAGCAGATCCAGCAGATTTTTTAATGCCTGACTCATAGTGGCCTCATGAAAGTTACCGGAGAAATCGACCTAAGTTGTTCGGGGTAATGCAGGCAGGAATTTTCTGAAATACGCCTTAACCGACAGGTCTAACCTGTTAATCATAGTGGATCTTACGTTTTGTCAGAAGATCTGTTTGGCCGCTGACAGGAAAACCTCAGACTTTTGTGCCATGATTAGTAGGTAAGCTGGTTAAAGTCACTAAATTCATCGTCGGCGTTTATTACAGCTTGTCGACAAGCGACTAATAAAAAAGGGAGTACGATCAATGAAACTTTGGCAGATAGTAGGTGGAACCGCGCTGTCTCTGACTCTTGCCGGGTGCGCACAGCATCATGAGGCACCAGCGCAGCAACCTCCTGTGAATACGGCGGCTAGCCCGGACACCGGACCTGCGATCACTGGCCCGAATGTATCGGGTAGCGTGTTTATCAATCAGCGTGTAGCCTTGCCACCGGATGCTGTCCTGACGGTGACATTGTCTGATGCTTCGGTGGCGGATGCGCCATCCCGCGTGATTTCGCAAAAGGTGGCGAGAACTCAGGGTAAACAGGCACCGTTTACCTTCATCCTGCCGTATAACCCGCAGGAAATTGCCCCTAACGCGCGTATTCTGCTGAGTGCGGCGGTAACCATCAATGGTCAGATGACCTTCATCACTGACTCCATTAAAGAAGTGATTAATCACGGTCAGGGTACACGTGCCGATCTGCAACTTGTCCCGGTTGTCGCCGTCCCTGTAGCGACCAAACCCAGTGCCCTGGGACCAATGACTAACCCGTCAAATCCAGGACTGGGCACTTCGCCTGCACCGGTTAGTATGGTACCTGCACAACCAACGACCTATTAATTCATCACTTATGATGGCTAAGCACCGCTCTCGCGGTGCTTTTTTATGTGCGTTTTGAAGGCAGGCATTCACCATTTCCAGCCGTATTTCTCTAAATCGATTTTGCCTTTCTTAAACGTGATGCCCTCGGCCAGCAGTGCCTGACGCTGACGTTTAAAGTCTTCGCCCTGCAAAGAGATTTCACCGTGCCGGTTTATCACCCGGTGCCAGGGAAGAGTGCTGCCTTCCGGCAATTTCTTGAGTACGCCCCCGACCTGACGTGCCGCGCGGGGTGAACCGGCCAGTTGCGCGACGTTACCGTAAGTTGTGACCTGCCCGACCGGGATGGCGGCGATAATCTGAAATACGCGCTGGCGAAAGTTATCGGGTTCCGACATGACATCCTCCTCAGTGATTTGCGCCAGTATGACGCAAAAATTAAGGTTTTGTAGGCTCTGATTCAGGCGTATTGTTTAAGAAAACAACGGTTGTCGGCAGTTAACTTGCTTTTGTTTCGGCCATCACAGATAATGCCCACCGCTTCGATTCTCTTAGCAGAGAAATGAAGCTGACAACGTCAATGGGGGCCCTGTTGGTTCTCCCGCAACGCTAACTTGTCAACTTGGTCAGGTCCGGAAGGAAGCAGCCATGGCAGGTGTCGTGTGTGCCGGGATGTAGCTGGCAGGGCCTCCACCATTTCAGGCCTCCGGAATTATCTCTTCTCTTTGATTTCCTCCTAAAAATATCTTCAAAGCCAGGCTGCGCCCATAAAAAAGGGCACGTTTTCACGCGCCCTCTGTTAACCCGCAAGTTTCAGTGATGAACCAGCGTCGCAAAATAATACACCAGCGGGATTGCCAGAATATAAAGGCCTACAGGCACTTCACGTGCTTTTCCTGCGACCACTTTAATGATGACGTAAAACAGCAGGCCGCCGGCGATACCGGTGCCGAAGCTGTTGGAAATCAGCGTAATCATTACCATCATCAGTACCGGCAGCGCGTCGGTAAAATTCGCTAAGTCCACTTTTCGCAAATTACTGAACATGTTCAGGCCAATCAGAATCAGTGCCGGTGCGGTCGCCTCTTTCGGGATCATCAGCGCAATCGGAGTAAATAACAGCATCAGCAGAAACATGACTGCAGCGGTAAGTGCCGTCAGCCCCGTTTTACCGCCTGCTTCAGCGGCGGCAGAGGATTCGATCAATGCTGTAGCTGCAGGAATACCGACGATCGGGCCCAGCGCTGCTGCAATAGAATCCACCATGAAAGGCCGGTTGATGTTTTTCATATCGCCGTGTTCATCGAGCAATCCAGCCTCACCACCGACAGCCAGTGTGGTGCCCATCGTAGAGAAGAACTCCGAGGCGAAGAAGATAAACAGGAATGGCAGAAAGGCGATGTTGATAGCACCGATAAGATCGACTTTGCCCAATAACGGAGCAACCGAGTGAGGCAGCGAGATCCATTGCTCAGGTAAATGCGTTACGCCAAACGGTATACCCGCCACCGTCGCCAGCAAAATGGCCCATAAAATGGCACCCGGTACTTTACGAGCCTGTAACCCCACGGCGACCAGCAGACCAAGAAGCGCAATTAACGCACCCGGCGCAGTAAAATCTCCCAGAGCCAGCGCATGTGTTTTGGTATTTGCCATTACCAGCCCGGCATTGCGGAAGCCGAGCAGGGCGACAAAAATGCCAATAGAAGCGGTCAGCCCAAGCTTGATCGACTGCGGAACAGAACGGGTGACTACTTCGCGTAAGCCAAACACTGTCATCACGAAAAATAAAATCCCCGACCAGCATGCAATCCCCAGCGCGACGGGCCAGGTAACTCCGTCGCCCGCCAGCGTAATACCGACCAGTACCGAGCCGCCAATGCCAGGCCCGACCATAAAGGGCAGGTTGGCGTAAAAAGCCATCAGGAGAGAGCCCAGTACAAACACCAGGATCACGCCGGTGGTGGCTGCGCCTTTATCTATACCACTGACGGCCAGTAAACCCGGGATCACCACCAGTAAATACGCTGCCGCCAGAAACCCGGTGATGCCAGCCAGACATTCCGTTTTAATCTTGGTCTGGCGCTGGTGCAGATGGAAGCGGCGTTGTAACCAGCTTTCGTCTGCTGAGACGGTAACATTTTTCACAGAACTTTCGGACATGCTTAAATTCCCCTGAAAATAATTTTTATAATGTTGTGTTTGCTATCTTTTTACGTCTGGTGGTTTTGAGAATGCTTCAGATTTCTTCTGGCCAGATTTCCAGAACCGGGTTGACGATTTCCCGTGAACCGCCATCTGTCAGCCCTAAATCAGTCAGATGTGGGCCTGCATTACAGGCTAAGCACGTTCCTTCGATAGCTTTGAAAACGCGATAAGGCGGTTCCCAGTCTGCGACCTGTGCACTGAGGTCGCGCAGGTTTTTAAACTGCTTCGCCAGTTCCGTGGCCGGTAAATCAGACAGCATTCCGGCAATCGGCATATCGATATTGGCCAGCAACTTGCCATGCTGGCTCAACGCCATACCGCCGCCGCTGGCGATCAGCTGATTGGCCGCTATCATCATGTCGACAGGATCCCGGCCGATAATCACCAGATTATGGGCGTCGTGAGAGTAAGAGGTCGCGATGGCACCGCGCAATGCTCCCCAGCCTTCAAGTAATGCCATTTTCGGTGTGGCGTCGTGGCGGCCATGGCGGTGCTGAACCCAAATCAGGCTGAAGCCGTCGGGTATCTGTACGGCACCATCCCGCACATTCACGGTTACTTCACTCCATTGTGTAAAGCGTGCGCCTTTAATATTGCGCAGACGCGCTTTGCCGTTGTTCAGCCCCGGAATTTTTAGCCTGAAATCAGCGGCGTTCAGCGGCGTTAAGCGCATGGTGTCTCGTGGTGGAACCACTCCGCGCGCGGCGGCAGGGGTAAACAGCAGCTTGCCTTGCTGAGCTACACAGGTTCCGCCGACATATACTGCAAGCGGAAGAAGATTTTCCAGCGAGTCAAACGCGATAAGATCAGCCGTGCGGCCTGCGGCAATCAGCCCTAAATCAGAACGTTGCATGCGAATAGCGGCATTCAACGTCGCCATGCGTAGTACATCTTCTGCACGTAATCCGTAGGAAATCAGGAGCTTGATTAAGGCGATCACCCCGCCTTTTTCCAGCAGATGATCGGGCGGTACGTCGTCAGTACACAATGTTATTTGTGATGAAAGATGGGGAAGTGCGAGCAAAGCGGCTGCGATATCGGGCAGAAGATAAGGATGTGAGCCGCGAATTTGCAGCGTCAGACCGGCACGCAGCTTTTCCAGGGCATCATCAGCCGAGGTCAGTTCGTGATCTGACGTCACACCTGCGGCAAGATACGCCTGCAATTGTTCATCTTTGAGGCCGCGTGCGTGGCCTTCAATCAGCTTTCCGCTGTTTAGTCCGGCTTCGAGGATTTCCAGCATTCGCCCGCTGCCATTGAGCACGCCATGCATATCCATCACTTCGGCGACACCTGCAATTTCCGGCCAGCTAAGCATTGTCTGCATTTCCTGGCCTGTGAAATCCGCACCGGACATCTCTAAGCCCGGTGTTGACGGCACGCTGGAAGGCGCAGCGCATATCACGCGTAATGGCAGATTACGGCTGGACTGGATGGCGTACTGCACCCCGGCAACGCCCAGCACATTCGCCAGTTCATGCGGATCCCAAAACACCGTTGTTGTGCCCTGAGCGACGACGATTTCGGCGTATTTTTCGGGTGGCAAATGCGAGCTTTCGATGTGAACGTGCGTGTCGATAAGGCCGGGAGAGAGGTAATTTCCTGATAAATCATCAACGTTTTCAGTCTGCGTGAATTTCCCGCGTGAATGAACGCTGGCAATCATATTGCCGGTGATGCCGACATCGGCTTCGCGAATTTCCCCTGTGACCATGTCGATGACACGGGCATTAATCAGCAGACGGTCGAAAGGGATGTTCCCCAGTGCTGCGTTTATAGCCCGCTGGCGCAGGGGCTGGGAGGTGATGCCGTCGGTCATATCAGTGTCCGGATTTAAACAATGGTGAGGCTAATGTAGGGAGCAGGGGGGGCTTTGCACAGATGAATTATTTTATCCGTTTATAAGATACGGTTATGCTGAGCAAACGTTTTCTATTTTTCGCGGAATAGCTGCTCATATGTCTGAACCCTGGCGCCGGTTACCTGCCCTTTCCCTCAAGCAAATTCAATACTTTGTGACGCTGGCACAACTGCGCAGTTTCACCGATACGGCGAATCGTCTGGCGATCAGTCAGCCCGCGCTGAGTAGCGCGCTTCGGCAAATTGAATCGGTATTAGGGGGCAAACTACTCAACCGGACGGCACAAGGTGTGAGTCTGACTGAACAGGGTGAGGCTGTTCTGCCATATGCAGAACGTTTATTGAATACCGCGCTTAGTGTTTTCGATGATATGCAGCAAATTATGCGTCAGGGCGGGGATGGCACATTACGCATTGGATTAGTACCTTCGGTGAGTACATTGTTATTTCCGGTCGTTCCACAATTACTGGCGGAATATTTCCCTGATATGCGTGTGGAATTTCATGACCTGACAAACGATGCATTATTACTGGAACTGGAGAACGGATCAGTGGATTTTGGTATCGGTGCAACAGACAGTACAGTGCCGGAATCCATAGCTGTTTATCCACTGCTGGAAGATCCTTTTGTGGCGGTTATCAGACGCGACGATCCGCTTTCTCAGGATCACAATATTCCCTGGCGACAACTGCTGAAAAGAGATATTGCCTTGTTCTCAAAGGGGAATGTTAGCAGGCTGGTGACATCACTGAGTGAGAGTCATCGTTTGAATTTACGGGTGAGTTATCGCGTAGATTTTCAGGAGACGTTATATGGACTGGTGCGTTCGCGTCTGGCATTAGCAATATTACCAGAGTTATATACTGCAACACTTAACGATAATGAATTAACAGTGATTCACTTGCAGCAGCCCACATTAAGCAGAACAGTGGCGATGATGCGCAAACCCGCACCATTGCGTTCACCTAAAACGGAACAATGTTTTCAGTTTCTGTTGCAAACATTTCATCGGCAGATCAAAGAGAAAGTAGAAAAACTTAACTCAAAGATATAGTTAAATAATATTAACGATAATATGGTTAAATATTAACCAGCCAGACCGGGGGATATTCCGGCCTGGCTTTATAGATCAGCGTACAAATTTCCAGACTGATACCGGGATTTTATCGTACAACTTGTTCATCGTTAGCTCCGCTAAACGATGGTCAGCTGCCGAGTAAAACAATTCCAGCTCGTCGTCGGAAAGTTCGTACTTATTTTTTTCAATAACACGTTCAAGTGTATCGATAGTGGTGCATTTTCGTAAACGCATCAAATAGTCGATTTTGTTCATCTTAGCCTTTTGATTTTTATCTGATGACTGCATATAAATTATTACTCAAGTCTTCATTAGGGTACAGATGTAGTCCCCTGAGAACATTCTGAATAACCGCTTCTTGGTCTTTTGCCATTGGCGTAAATCAGAATCGTTAATTCCATAATTACTGAACAGCGTGTAGGTATCATCCAGATACTCTTCAACCAGATCACTTAAATGGTTATCGTCTGGATACTTAATTTTAAAACTCATCACAAAGGATGCAATGTGCTCAATCAGTTCATTGAGCTGCAAGTTAACAGCCGAAGTCGGATCGTTAACCCAACCATGATGACTGTCACCCAGTGTCGCAATCCCTTCATCATACAGCATTTCATTCAGGTAGCGTAACTGAGCGATATCGTGCCGCTTAGGCGAGTACTCATCCATATCATCCCCTCCGTAATGGTTTATTCGGTGTTGATAACACTCTGTGAGTAAACAACAAAACTTAATGGCTTACAGGAAACGGCTCTCACTAAAACGCTATGAACTGGCTTAAACATCAAAGACAATCACAATGAACAGTGTTCGGGATGAGGTTTAAAGGATTTAATATACAGCCGGTATTTTAAATATAATTCATTTTTAGAAAGCTGTGCAAACGTATTACTCAAACTTACAATTCTTCAGCCGTTGAGCCTTTGAAGGACTCAATAATATCAAACTCCAATCCGTCAGGTTTAACCCAGAATCTGACACTTTGCTTCGTTAACTCATCAGCATTAATGTCCAGACAACCATTGAAAATCGTCCATTTGAACTGGTAAGTCATTGAATAATAGTTTTTGCCAATTTGTGTTATTGACACGATCTGCAAAGAATTTGTTTCATAACGTGCATTTTCTGAAAAATAAGTTAAATCTCCAATTAAGGACTCTTCAATTTCAGACAAAGCAGGTTCAATAATCTGTTGTAACTCATCAACCGTAAGAATATTCCCATTAATATCACAATGGATCAATTTCTTCAAAGGCATTTACCTCTTAAGCACATATCCCTTCATTATCGCATATTTTCATCAGGATGTGTTTTGGGCAGAGAAAAAAATTTCCAAACCAAAATTCCATAACTTTTTGATTGTAGTGCAAATTACAACTCATTCATCAATTTTTACTCTTTTTTAACAGTTAAGATCCGTGTTCTCTCAAAAACGGCCTGCTATCCCTTCTGCCGTAAAAAACTGAAACAGTTCATGTATTGATACTCATACCCCACTGTGATGTTATATTATAACTTTTCGGAGGGGGTATGACAAAAACACTCTTTACACTTTCTGCGCCGGTACGCTGCGTCGCTGTACTGGCTGTGCTCGCTTTGTTATGGGCAGCTATTTACTGGGCAATTTCACTACCATGATTTTTGTTAATGACCTCGAAGTGGGGTATGACCGTCAGGCGGTGGCCATGCCCCTTAACGGACAGTTTTGTCCGGGCTCCCTGACGGCTGTCATTGGTGCCAACGGTGCCGGGAAATCCACCTTTCTCAAAACATTGGCCGGTTTGCAGCAGACTGTGGCAGGGAATATTACTTTTACGGGCGGGAAACGCCCCCGACTGGCGTATTTGCCACAGCAGGCTGAGCTGGATCGCAGTTTCCCTATCAGCGTGTTTGATCTGGTCGCGATGGGATGCTGGCCGCAAAGCGGGTTATTCGGTGGCATAAACCAACGGTCTGCGATAGCCGTCGATAAGGCGCTGGAGACGGTGGGGATGACGGAAATGTCGCATCTGCCCGTAGGATCGCTTTCTGGCGGGCAATTGCAACGTACGCTGTTTGCCCGCTTACTGGTGCAACAGGCACCCCTCATTATGCTTGATGAACCGTTCACAGGTATCGACACTCAAACCATCGATTTACTGTTAAAAGTCATCGCGCAATGGCATCAGGAAGGAAAAACTGTCATCGCGGTTTTGCATGATATTTCGATGGTTGCACGACACTTTCCGCACGTGCTTTACCTCAGTGGACAGCAGAATTTATGGGGAAGCGCACAGGATGTCCTCGGGCATTTTCCTCATCAGGCGCATGCCTGCATTTCGACAGAACCTTTCTCCCTGACGACGGGAGTCGCAAATTCATGATGCTTTTTCATCTGCTTGCCGATCCTTTCATTGAATTCGGCTTCATGCGGAGGGCTTTGATTGCCTGCATCGCATTATCAATCAGCGCCACGCCATTGGGCGTTTTCCTGTTATTACGCCGGATGAGTCTGGTGGGTGATGCACTTTCGCATGCTGTTTTACCCGGCGCAGCGATTGGCTATCTGATCTCGGGGATGTCGCTGGTCGCCATGGGGATTGGTGGTTTTATCGCAGGCCTGGCTGTTGCGATGCTGTCCGGGCTGGTGAGTCGTCGTACACAATTGAAAGAAGACGCCAGTTTCGCCGGTTTCTATCTTGGCTCTCTGGCACTTGGGGTCACGCTGGTTTCCCTGCGCGGTTCGAGCGTGGATCTTTTACATGTGCTGTTTGGCTCAATTCTTGCCATCGATTCATCCGCCATGATTATGGTCGGTATTATCGCCAGTCTTTCTTTACTGGTCTTGGCATGCATTTACCGTGCACTGGTCATTGAGTCATTTGATTCGCTATTTCTGCGCGTCAGCGCCGGAAAATGGCTGGCAGCGATCCATGGAATGTTTCTGGCGCTGGTAGTGATCAATCTGGTGGCGGGTTTCCAGATCCTCGGCACTCTGATGTCTGTCGGGCTGATGATGTTGCCTGCCGCCAGTGCCCGTTTCTGGGCTCGCGACCTGCCTCATACCTTACTGAGCGCGATGATTATTGGTGTGATTGCCAGCGTTGTAGGACTCATCTGGTCTTATTATGCTTCGTTGCCCGCCGGGCCCGCGATAGTGCTGAGTGCGACAGTGATCTTCTTCATTTCGGTTTTATTCGGAAAGCGGGGCGGCATGTTAACCGCCTCGCGAAGTTAAGCAGCAATACGTTAATAAGCAGTACCACAATTAAGGGGACATGATGAAATTATTACCTGTATCACTCGCAGTAGCTGCCCTGCTGTCGAGTCCGCTGGCGATGGCTAAAACCGTCAATGCGGTAGCCAGCTTTTCAATTCTTGGAGATATCGTTCAGGAAGTGGGGGGGGAGCATGTGAAAGTCACGACGTTAGTCGGACCGGACGGTGACCCGCATAGCTTCGAACCTTCACCTAAAGACAGCAAAGCCATCAATGCGTCTGATGTTGTCTTTGTCAGCGGTCTGGGCCTGGAAGGGTGGATCGATCGCCTGGTGACTGCATCGGGTTATAAAGGTCATCTGGTAACAGCATCGGAAGGCGTAAATTCCCGCAAAATGGAAGAAGACGGTAAGCAAATCACCGATCCTCATGCATGGAACAGTATGGCGAATGGCGTGATTTATGCCACTAACGTGATGAATGCACTGATCAAAGTGGATCCAGAAGATGCGGATTATTTCCGTCAGCGCGGCACTGCTTATATTGAACAATTGCAAAAGCTGGATGCGTGGGCAAAAACTGAATTTACCGGTATCCCACAGTCGAAACGTAAAGTGCTGACCAGCCATGATGCCTTCGGCTATTTTGGTCAGGAATATCACGTCAGCTTTATGGCGCCCGTTGGTTTTTCTACGGAAGCTGAAGCAAGTGCCAGTGGTGTGGCTTCTCTGATTAAGCAGATTAAAGCAGAGAAGGTGAAAACTTACTTCATCGAAAATCAGACCGACCCGCGTCTGGTTAAACAGATAGCAGCAGCCAGCGGTGCTGAGCCAGGGGGGGAGTTGTACCCTGAAGCATTGTCCGGCCCGAAAGGACCAGCGACAACTTACGTGAAAGCGTTTAAGCATAACGTTGAGACGATTGTCGCCAGCATGAAATAAGATCTTCGCTCCTCACGGCTATGCTGTGGGGAGCTTTACATCATGTCTTAGCATAAGAAAAAGCCCTGTCGGGCAAGCGACGGGGCTTTTGTTTTTAGTACAGAAGGAATGAGAAGACGAGGTGTTAACGCTTTTTCTTCTTACCTTGTACGGCTTTAAAACGTGGATTGCTTTTGCAAATCACATAAACCCTGCCTTTGCGGCGGACTACGCGGCAATCCGGATGACGATTTTTCGCTGAACGTAATGAACTCAGAACCTGCATAACGATTTCCCTGATGTCATTTATTTCTTACCGAGGAAGCTGCCGAAGCGTTGGTTAAAGCGCGCGGTACTGCCTTCTTTGGAATACTCTTTCTGCTTACCGGTGTAGTAAGGGTGAGAGGCTGAAGACACTTCAATGCTGATATACGGGTAGGTAGCGCCTTCCAGTTCAATGGTGCGCTCCGTCGAGATAGTCGACCCAACTTTGAAGTATTCGTCAGCACTGGTGTCGTGAAAAACCACGGTGCGGTACGCAGGATGGATAGTGGGTTTCATAATGCCTCTAAGTGTTATGTTATACTATAACATTAATTATGCACTCATCCTTTTTCCGGTTCAAGTCTCAGGCGAAAAAAAAGGCCGCATAAGCGGCCTTTCGTTTAGATGGGAGATCCGGTTACAGCGTCGGATGCTCTACTTTGTGCGTATGTTCGATATCCTCGTTCTTCTTACCAAAGCGGCGACGAACCACCACGAAGAAGACCGGAACAAAGAAGATCGCCAGCAGGGTCGCCGTGATCATCCCGCCCATTACGCCGGTACCTACAGCGTTCTGTGAGCCGGAACCTGCACCGGAACTGATAACCAGCGGCATAACACCAAGGATGAACGCCAGCGATGTCATCAGGATCGGGCGCAGACGCATACGAACCGCTTCAAGCGTTGATTCGATAAGACCTTTGCCTTCTTTATCCATCAGGTCTTTGGCGAATTCAACAATCAATATGGCGTTCTTCGCAGACAGCCCGATAGTGGTCAGCAGACCCACCTGGAAGTATACGTCGTTGCTCAAACCGCGCATCGTAGCTGCAATAAGTGCACCGACAACACCGAGCGGAACCACCAGCATAACCGAGAACGGTATTGACCAGCTTTCGTACAACGCTGCCAGACACAGGAAGACGACGATCAGGGAGATAGCGTACAAGGCCGGAGCCTGGTTACCTGACAAACGTTCCTGATAAGACAGGCCAGTCCAGTCATAGCCGATACCGTTTGGCAGTTTAGAAGCCAGAGACTCCATCATCGCCATGGCAGCACCCGAACTTTTACCCGGAGCTGGCTGACCCAGAATTTCCATTGATGGCAGGCCGTTATAACGTTCCAGACGCGGTGAGCCGTATTCCCATTTCGCACTTGAGAACGCGGAGAACGGCACCATCTGGCCTGCGCTGCCACGGACATACAGATTGTTGATGTCTGATGGCAACATACGGTATTTATTTTCAGCCTGAACGTACACTTTCTTCACACGACCACGATCGATGAAGTCGTTGACGTAGCTACCACCAACCGAGGCACCCAATGTGGTGTTGATGTCGGAAATTGAAACGCCAAGTGCCGTTGCTTTTTCCTGATCAATCTCGATTTTGTACTGTGGTGTATCTTCCAGACCGTTCGGACGAACCTGAGTCAGCAAGTCAGGATGTTGAGCCACCATGCCCAGCAACTGGTTACGTGCTTGTGTCAGTTTGTCATGCCCAAGGTTAGCCTGGTCAATCAGCTGGAAGTCGAAGCCTGTCGCCGTACCCAACTCAACAATCGCGGGTAAGTTGAACGGGAACACCAGTGCATCTTTAATGGTACTGAACGCACCCATTGCACGGCCTGCAATCGCAGGAACCTTGTTTTCAGCGCCGCTACGCTCAGACCAGTCTTTCAGACTGACGAACGCGATACCGGTATTCTGACCACGACCTGCGAAGCCAAAGCCGTTAACCGTAAACACCGAGTTCACGTTAGCTTTTTCTTTGTTCAGATAGTAATCGGTAACTTCATCGAGCACTTTCTGCGTACGTTCCTGGGTTGCACCTGCTGGCAATTGCGCCATGGTCAGGAATACACCCTGGTCTTCTTCCGGCAGGAAGGAGGTTGGCAGGCGGATAAACAGGAATGCCATGCCGACAACGATCAACAGATAAATCACCAGATAACGACCGGTGCTGCGCAGAATGTTGCCTACGCTGTCGGTGTAGTGGTGCGTACTTTGCTCGAATTTCTTGTTAAACCAGCCGAAGAAACCTTTCTTCTCGTGATGCTCGCCTTTGGCAACCGGCTTAAGCATGGTCGCACAAAGCGCAGGCGTCAGGATCATCGCCACCAGAACCGACAGCACCATGGCAGAAACGATGGTGATGGAGAACTGACGGTAGATAACACCGGTTGAACCGCCGAAGAAGGCCATCGGGATGAATACTGCGGACAGCACCATCGCGATACCGACCAATGCACCCTGGATTTGCTCCATGGATTTTTTGGTGGCTTCTTTAGGCGGCAGCCCCTCTTCGACCATGACGCGTTCGACGTTCTCGACGACGACGATGGCGTCATCGACGAGCAAGCCTATCGCGAGCACCATCCCGAACATCGTCAGGGTGTTTATCGAATAACCGAATGCCGCCAGGATTGCAAAGGTGCCCAGCAAGACCACAGGAACCGCGATCGTTGGGATCAGGGTTGCGCGGAAGTTTTGCAGGAACAGGAACATCACCAGGAATACCAGGACGATGGCCTCGAACAGCGTTTTACCGACTTCTTTAATCGAGATTTTTACGAACGGCGTAGTGTCGTATGGGTAAACAACTTCTAAGCCAGCCGGGAAGAACGGTTCAAGTTTAGCCAGCGTGGCTTTTACTGACGCTGCGGTGTTCAGGGCGTTCGCACCCGTTGCCAGTTTGATACCCAAACCTGACGCAGGTTGTCCGTTAAAACGGGCAATAACGTCGTAGTTTTCACCACCGAGTTCGATTTTAGCCACATCTTTCAGGCGAACCTGAGAACCATCCTGATTCACTTTCAGAATGATTTTGCCGAATTCATCCGGTGACTTCAGACGGGTCTGGGCCACGATAGAGGAGTTCAACTGCTGGCCCGGAACCGGTGGCGTACCACCCAACTGACCGGCTGCAATCTGGTTGTTCTGAACTTTGATGGCGTTAATCACGTCCACCGGTGTCAGCTGGAAGTTGTTCAGTTTGTTCGGATCCATCCAGATACGCATCGCGTACTGAGCACCGAACAGCTGGACGTCACCCACACCGGCGGTACGGCTGATAGGATCCTTGACGTTGGAACCGACGTAGTCGGCGATGTCATCCTGAGTCATTGAACCATTGTTGGAAATAAAACCGGCCACCATCAGGAAGCTGCTGCTCGATTTCTCAACGGAGATACCCTGTTGCTGAACTTCCTGCGGCAGCAACGGCGTTGCGAGCTGCAGTTTGTTCTGAACCTGTACCTGTGCGATATCCGCGTCAGTACCTGAAGCAAAGGTCAGGGTAATCTGAACAGTACCGGATGAATCACTGGTCGACGACATGTACATCATGTTGTCGATACCGTTCATGTTCTGTTCAATAACCTGAGTAACGGTATCCTGTACCGTTTGCGCATCCGCGCCCGGATAGGTTGCGGTCAGCTGTATAGCCGGTGGCGCAACGGTTGGATACTGCGCAATTGGCAATTTAAGAATTGCCAATCCCCCCGCCAACATGATTATGATGGCGATCACCCATGCAAAGATGGGACGATCTATAAAAAACTTAGCCATGAATTACCGGCTCCTATTAAGACTTCGTCGCTGTAGCGGGCGCTGCTGCGTTTTGATCGACTTCCTGTGCAGTAACCTGTACGCCTGGCTTAATTTTTTGCAGTCCTGTCACGATAACTTTATCGCCACTTTTTAAACCGTCGGTAACAACCCATTTGTCGCCAATAGCTTGTGTTGTGGTCACAGTACGAAGTTCAACTTTATTGTCAGCGCCGATAACCATCGCTGTTGCATCACCACGTGGGTTACGGGTGATACCTTGCTGCGGAACCAGCAGTGCGTTGTTGTTAACACCTTCATCAAGACGTGCGCGCACAAACATACCCGGCAGCAGGGAATCATTTGGATTCGGGAAGATGGCTCGTAAAGTAATGGAACCGGTGGTTTCATCAACAGTCACATCAGAGAATTCTAATGTACCCGGCTGTGAATATTCTTTACCGTTATCCATCAGCAGTTTGACTTGCGCTTTACCGTCAGCCTGTTTCAGTGAACCGTCAGCCAGTTCCTGTTTCAGACGCAGGAAATCATTGCTGGACTGTGTTACGTCAACGTAGATAGGGTCGAGCTGTTGCACGGTTGCCAGCGCAGTGGCCTGGCCGTTAGACACCAGTGCACCTTCTGTCACAGACGATTTACCGATACGTCCGCTGATCGGGGAGGTCACTTTGGTGTAAGCGAGATTGATGCGTGCAGACTCAACGGCTGCTTTCGCACTGACTACTGCAGCATCAGCCTGTGCCGCAGTTGCGACAGCCGTATCGTAATCTTGCTTGCTGATGTAACTGGTACCGAGCAGAGGCTTGTAACGTGTCACGGTAAGACGGGAAATTTGTGCATTCGCCTGAGCTTTTACCAGATCGCCTTTAGCGCTGTCATACGCGGCCTGATAAGTGGCAGGATCAATTTGATATAAGGAGGTACCGGCTTTGATGTCGCTACCTTCAACGAAGTTACGTTTGAGAATGATACCGTTAACCTGCGGGCGCACTTCAGCAATGCGAAAAGCAGCAGTACGACCAGGAAGTTCGGTAGTCACATTAAGCGGTTCAGTTTTCAGGGTAACGACGCCAACCTGCGGAGCCTGTGGCGCACCTTGCTGAGCTTCTTTATCGTTACATCCTGTAAGTGCTAAGCTTCCGGATAGCATCAGAACTACCGCCAGAGGCGTTAACCCTCTGTTTTTGTTCATAAATAAACCTCAAGTGTCCGATTTCAAATTGTCCAATGGATCACAACATCCCAAATCCATTGCTGCGCTTTTAGTATGTGCGTGCTATGTTACATACATTCAAGAATGTATGTAAATCAAACTCCCCATAAAGATAAACCTATGGCACGAAAAACCAAATCACAGGCACTGGAAACCAGACAACAGATTCTGGATGCTGCTGTGCGTGAATTTTCTGCCCGTGGAGTATCGTCGACATCACTGACTGATATTGCAAATGCAGCCGGTGTGACGCGGGGCGCAATTTATTGGCATTTCAGGAACAAAGTGGAACTGTTTAACGCGATCTGGGAAGCTTATGAATCCCGGATAAAAGTGCTCGAAGTAGAGTATCAGACAAAGTTTCCGAATAATCCACTGCGTATTTTGCGCGAAATCCTTATTTACATACTGGTCGCCACCGTCACAGATAGCCAGCGTAAAGCATTGATGGAGATTATATTCCATAAATGTGAATTTGTTGGGGAGATGACATCGGTTCATGAAGCGCGCAAAGCGCTCTATATGGAAGGATACGGTAAAATTGAGCGTATTCTCGTACGCTGCATAGAAGAAAAGCAACTCCCGGCCAATCTCGATACCCGCCAGGCCGCAGTTATTTTACGCGCCTATCTCTCCGGTTTAATGGAAAACTGGTTATTTATTCCTGAAAGCTTTGATTTAGAAGGCAATGCCGGAAGGTTTGTGGATACGTATATAGATATGCTCCGCCACTCATCCTTTCTTACCATGATAAAATAACGTCTTACTGCTTTCCGCTGTATTAATAAGCCTGCAAATCTGTTCTCCATTTTGGCGACAAAATAAACACACTGATGTTGTATTCAGATACGCTTTTCTCCTTCCTTTCATCGTGAACGCTGCTATTGTCATCACCTATTATTCATTTGGTATGAGTTGACACCGACGTATGTTTATCTGGTTTCTGGCCGCCGCTTCTGACGTAATTTCTCTCCTGAAAAAAAAGGGAATGGCAGGTTTTTTTACGTTTGTGATATGCGTTGCATTGTTTCTTTTCTCCTTCCCCGGTCATGCTGCCAGTAATGATATTCCGGGCCGTAATGAAGTTCAAAACCAGCTTGATGCGTTAAATCGCCAAAAAAACCTGACGCCGGTCGATAAGCTATCGCAACAGGATTTGATCCACACGCTGGAATACCTTGATGCGCTCGATCGGGTGAAACAGGAAGTTAATCAGCTGCAAAAACAGGTCGCAGAAGCACCGCAGAAGTTACGGGTGGCGATGGATGGCCTCGAGCAAATCAAAAACAACCCCAAAGATGACGTCAACAAAGCGCAACTTGGCGCTTTATCGCTGCGTCAGCTGGAAAATCGTCTTAACGATACCCTCGATGATCTTCAGTCTTCTCAGGAAGATTTATCCACATTCAATACCCAGCTGATTTCCCTGCAAACCCAGCCGGAACGCGTGCAGAACGCGATGTACACCTATTCGCTGGCTATCCAGAAAATCCGCAATCAGCTCAATGGCATGTCGCCTGGTCAGCAAGATTTACGAACTACTCAGCAAAATATGCTCGTGACGCAGCAGGCTTTGCTGACTGCGCAGATTGATCTGCAACGTAAGAGCCTCGAGGCCAACACTACGTTACAGGATTTACTGCAAAAACAACGCGATTACACCAATGCGCACATCAGCCAGCTGGAACATACCGCGCAGCTGTTGCAGGAAGTGGTCAACGGAAAACGGCTGATTTTGTCTGAACGCACGGCAAAAGAAGCACAGACCCCGGACGACACCTCGGACATCCAAAATGATCCGCTTGTTGCGCAGGAACTGGGGATTAACCGCCAGCTCAGTGAACGCCTGATTGCCGCCACGGAAGAGGGCAACCAACTGGTGCAGAAAAACATCACGGTGAAAAACTGGCTCGACCGTTCGGCGCAGGCTGAGCATGACCTCAAAGAGCAAATCACTGTACTGAAGGGCAGTTTATTGCTGTCGCGCATTTTATATCAGCAACAACAAAATACCATCCCGCCTTCCGGCCTGATAACGGACATGAGCACGCACATTGCCGATCTGCGTCTCGAACAGTTCAAGATCAATCAGCAGCGTGATGCCTTATTCCAGGGCGACAGCTACATTCAGGGCGTAGTGGCCAACAGCAAAGAGACGATTAACGGCGATATCAGTGATGCACTGGATCAGATTGTCGACATGCGACGTGAGCT
>NZ_JYDF01000076.1:0-32445 GCF_003263525.1 Rahnella sp. NRRL B-41462
ATGCTTGCCGAGGTCAATATCGATGAGCGTAACGTTTTGCATGATGATCCCCTTCAGAAAGAAAAACACCCTGTCAGCGTACCGCTCACAGGGTGGGGGTGACCATCTTATTAAGGGGACGCAATGCGTCCCTTTAAAATAACCGTAGTACGAAGGCTATCAGTCGCGGAAATTCTTAAACTGGAACGGCTGTCCCAGATCACCGTTGCGGATCAATGCCATTACGGCCTGCAAATCATCACGCGCTTTGCCGGTAACACGGACTTCGTCGCCCTGAACCTGTGCCTGCACTTTAATTTTACTGTCTTTGATCAGCTTGACGATTTTCTTCGCCAGGGCGGATTCAATGCCGGAATGCAGTTTGGCATCAACGCTGTAGGTTTTACCGCTGTGCTCCATCTGCTCAGGAATTTCCAGCGCCCCGCCTTCAATGCCACGTTTGGCTAACTTCTCACGCAGAATATCGACCAGCTGATTTACCTGAAAATCTGATTCGCTGGCCACTTTGATACTCTCGTTTTTTTCATTGAGATCGAAGCTGGCAGGAATGTTGCGGAAATCCCAGCGGGTTTGCAGTTCACGGCTGGCATTTTCCACGGCATTGCGCACTTCCTGCATGTCGATTTCGGAAACAATGTCAAAAGACGGCATAATCGCTTCTCCCTGTAGTTTTTGTGTTGCACGTTATATGGCGTGCATAATACCGCCTTCAACCCCCGATGCCAAACGACAGCAAAGTACCGGACATAAAATGCTCAGAGGGTCAAAAAGTGCAGGTGAAAATGTGATCTACAGCACAAATGTCTATACTAATAAGATAACCGGACAGCAGAATATTCTTTCAACAAACTATTTCATGGCCCTGTTTCGCCACAATTCCCGGGAGGCACAATGAAAATAACAGTATTGGGTTGCGGTGCGCTGGGACAACTTTGGCTTTCGGCCCTCTATCAGCAAGGCCACGACGTTCAGGGCTGGATCCGCATTGCGCAGCCATTTTGTGCCGTTAACGTTATTTCGCCGGAAGGCATTGCTTTTAATCGCAATATGCCTACTAACGACCCGGAACATCTGGCACAAAGCGAATTACTGCTGGTCACGTTGAAAGCGTGGCAGGTTTCCGGCGCAATAAGCACGCTGATGCCGATGCTTAATGATAATTGCGCGATATTACTGCTGCATAATGGCATGGGCACTGTTGATGAATTACCCCCTAACCGTCTGGCGATTTTGCAGGGCGCAACGACCCATGCGGCGCGTCATGAAGGCAACGCAATTGTCCATGTGGCTGCCGGAGCGACGCACATCGGTCCGGTGACTCCGCGCGGTGCGGCGCTGAGTTCACTGGCGGATACGCTGCATAATGCCTTACCGGACGTGGCCTGGCATGACAACATCAAGCCGTCACTGTGGAATAAGCTGGCGGTGAACTGCGTGATTAATCCGCTGACAGCTTTGTATGATTGCACCAACGGCGACCTGCTGGCGTATGCCGATCAGATTGAGCAAATCAGTCAGGAGGTCGCGCAGGTGATGGCGATTGAAGGCGTCGAAATTCACAGAGAATCTTTGCTCAGCTTCGTCTATCAGGTGATTGAATCCACCTCCGCTAACCATTCGTCGATGCTGCAGGATATCCGTAATCAACGTCATACCGAAATCGATTACATTACCGGCTATGTCCTGCGCCGCGGGCGTAAGTTTGGCCTGATGTTGCCGGTGAATACCCGCCTGTTTGAACAGATTAAGAGAAAGGAAAACGATTATGAGCGCGTCAGTTCTGGTCTGCCTGGCACCTGGTAGCGAAGAAATAGAAGCCGTTACCGCAATTGACTTGCTGGTACGGGCGGGCATTAACGTCACGACAGCCAGTGTCGCAGGCGATGGCAACCTGGAAATCCGCTGCTCGCGCGGCGTGCGTATTCTGGCCGATGTCGCATTGGTAGATGTTGCAGATGATGAGCATGACGTGATCGTTCTGCCCGGTGGCCTCGGTGGCGCAACCTGTTTCAGCGAAAGCCCGCTGCTGGTAGAGAAAGTGCGCCAGATGCATGTCAGCGGTAAAATTGTTGCGGCTATCTGCGCCGCACCGGCGCTGGTGCTGGAGTATCACGATTTATTCCCGGTCGGGAATATGACCGGTTTTCCGGGCTTAAAGGATAAGATTGACCCGAATAAATGGTCCGATCGTCGAGTGATTTTCGATCCGCGCGTTAATCTTCTGACCAGTCAGGGGCCGGGCACGTCAATGGAATTTGTCCTGAAAATTATCGATCTGTTGCTGGGAAAAGCCAAAGCAGCGGAAATTGCCGCGCAACTGGTTCTGGCTCCGGGGATTTATAACTATACTGATGAAGGTGCCCGGGAGTCGTGATCCGATTACCGCCAGTAAAAAGGGGCTCAGCGATGCTGAACCCCTTTTTTACATCCGGAATATCGTTTACGGACGATAGACTTTCACGTTGTTAAAGCCCTGTTCTTTCAGATACAACGCCTGTAAACGGCTCATCACGCCACGGTCGCAATACAATAGATAGGTTTTGTTCTGATCCAGATCGCCAAACTGAGTGGCCAGTTTGTAGAACGCCAGCGGCTTCACTTCAACGTTTTCCAGTGCCAGCGGCTGGGCTTCCACTTCATCCGGTGCCCGGACATCCAGAACGACGTCTGTTGACACGAACTCAGCCACAGTTTCCACTTCCGGTACCACTTCCGCCGCCTGTGTAGCAATTTCGCGAATATCGACATTGCGCGCTTCGCTGACCACTTTATCCAGCACGTCAAAATCGAACATCGCTTCTTCGGCTTCGATTTTTGCTTTCACCGCTTTCACCGTCGGGCTTTTCGAAATCACACCGCAGTATTCCGGCATGGTTTTCGCAAAATCTTCCGTACCGATTTCACGGGCAATCTTGATGATGTGCTCTTTATCGTGAGAAATCAGCGGACGCAAAATAAGCGTGTCAGAAACATTGTCGATTAAACGCAAATTGGTCAGCGTCTGGCTGGAAACCTGCCCCAGCGCTTCACCGGTGACCAGTGCCTGCACGCCATAGCGCTCAGCAATGGAAGACGCCGCACGCACCATCATACGTTTCAGGACAACGCCCATCTGACCGTCTTCAACTTTTTCGAGGATTTCACCGACGACCGGTTCGAAATCAACCGCGATAAAACGCACCCGGTGCGAGCTGCCGAAACGGTTCCACAGATAATGCGCCACCTGTTTCACACCGATTTCATGCGCTGCGCCGCCGAGATTAAAGAAGCAATAATGCACACGACAGCCACGACGCATCAGCATATAACTGGATACACCGGAGTCGAAACCACCAGAAATCAGTGACAGCACATCTTCCTGCGTGCCAATCGGGTAACCGCCCTGACCCTCGAGGCGGCTTTTCACCAGCACCAGCTTATCGTCGTTAATTTCCAGTTTCACCGTGACCTGCGGATCTTTCAGGCTGACCTTCGCTGATTCAATGTGCTGATTCAGGCCACCGCCGACATAGCGTTCAACCTCGGTAGACGTAAAATCATGTTTACCACGACGTTTAACACGCACACAGAAAGTTTTGCCTGCCACTTCATCACGGTAAGCTTCCAGCGCTTGCTCGAAGATGTTGTGGACATCGGTGTAAGGACGGTCTTCAACTTCTTCAACATAACGGATACCTGGAATGCGGCAGAGCAATTCCTGAATCAGGTCGTGTTTGCTTTCGTCTTTGCTGCGAACTTCGATATGATCCCAGTGGCGGACCACCGCCAGCGTCTCATCATGCGGTCGCACGATATTGCGAATGCTGCTCGAGAGGATCTTAATGAAGCGCAAACGCACAGATTGGCTCTTGATGGTGATTTCAGGGAACAATTTAATGATAAACTTCATGGCAGTCTTTTGTTAGCAGGTGAAAAAACGGGGTAGTAAGTCGCTGAATAAGGATCTAGGATCCTATTATTGCTAAGCCAAATGTTCATTTTGTGTCACATTGGGCTTAGCAATAATATCTGCGGCGCAGAGTATATCACTTAAAATGGGTACTCTGTGCACAAAACCCTGCAGCAGATGTCATGCTGGACAGGAATGTCTCTTGAGGCTGAGCGCTGACTCTGCCGCCTCAGTACTTCGATCATCCATTCTGATCAACGATATTAAAAGAGAATTATGCCAAAAAAATCTGCACCACCTGCCAATTTTGAAACGGCTCTGGCCGAACTGGAACAGATCGTTTCCCGCCTCGAATCAGGCGAGTTGCCTTTAGAAGACGCACTCAACGAATTTGAGCAAGGCGTCCAGCTGGCGCGTCAGGGGCAGCAAAAGCTGCAACAGGCAGAACAGCGCGTTCAAATCCTGCTCGACAGCGACAACGACGCTCCGCTGACCCCGTTCACCCCGGAAGCCGAGTAACTGTCATGTCTGAAGCGATCTCCCTTTCCAGCGCTGACGGATTTACGCATGAACTGCGCGCAATGCAACAGCGAGTCGATGAGGTATTAACAGCCTATATCAGCGCACTGCCGCTGGCCGACTTACCGCTGGTTGAAGCCATGCGTTACGGTGCGTTGCTGGGCGGTAAACGTCTGCGTCCGTATCTGGTTTACGCCAGCGGCCAGTTGTTCAGTCTGGATCTGAAAAATCTCGATGCGCCTGCGGCTGCCGTGGAATGCATCCATGCATATTCGCTGATACACGATGATTTACCGGCCATGGACGACGACGATTTGCGCCGTGGTCAGCCGACCTGTCACATTAAATTTGGCGAAGCCAATGCGATTCTGGCGGGCGATGCTCTGCAAACACTGGCATTCTCGATTCTGGCTGACAGTGAAATGCCGGATGTTGCGGTAAAAGATCGTCTGGCGATGATCTCCGAACTGGCCCTCGCCAGCGGATCCAGCGGGATGTGTGGCGGTCAGGCCCTGGATTTAGCCGCTGAAGGTCAGCAGGTTGGCCTCGACGCACTGGAACAAATTCATCGCCATAAAACCGGTGCGCTGATCCGCGCCGCCGTACGCATGGGCGCGCTGGCTGCCGGTGAAACCGGACGTGCTGTTTTACCGATACTGGATAACTACGCGCAGGCTATTGGTTTAGCATTTCAGGTTCAGGACGATATCCTGGACGTGGTTGGCGATACCGCTACGCTCGGCAAACGCCAGGGCGCTGACCAGCAACTCGGAAAAAGTACCTATCCTGCCCTGTTGGGGCTGGACGGCGCAAAGGCTAAGGCCATGGACCTGTATCAGGAAGCCGTTTCCGTACTGGATCAGTTGGCGGCACTTTCTTACAACACAGCGCCACTTCTCGCGTTAGCCAGCTTTATCATTGAACGCGATAATTAAACTTACTATGAGCAACTGATGAGCCTTGAATTAGCCAAATACCCGACACTGGCGCTGGCGGAGAATCCTGAAGATCTCCGTTCACTTCCTAAAGAGAGCTTGCCTAAGCTCTGCGATGAGCTGCGCCAATATTTATTGGCCAGCGTCAGTCAGTCCAGCGGACACTTTGCGTCCGGTCTGGGGACGGTTGAACTGACCGTGGCGATGCATTATGTCTATAACACGCCGTTCGACCACGTTGTCTGGGATGTCGGCCATCAGGCCTATCCGCACAAAATTCTGACCGGTCGTCGTGATCGTATTTCCACCATTCGTCAGAAAGGCGGTCTGCACCCGTTCCCCTGGCGTGGTGAAAGCGAATACGACACCTTATCCGTTGGTCACTCATCGACCTCCATCAGCGCAGGCCTCGGCATGGCGGTGGCTGCTGAACGTGAAGGTAAAGGTCGTCGTACCGTTTGTGTAATTGGCGATGGCGCGATCACCGCAGGTATGGCGTTTGAAGCGATGAACCACGCAGGCGACATCAAACCTGACATGCTGGTTATCCTCAACGACAATGAGATGTCGATTTCCGAAAACGTCGGCGCGCTGAATAATCATCTGGCACAGTTGCTCTCCGGCAAGCTGTATTCGCGTCTGCGTGAAGGCGGCAAGAAAGTCCTGTCTGGCCTGCCACCGATTAAAGAACTGGTGCGCCGTACCGAAGAACATCTGAAAGGCATGATGGTGCCGGGCACGCTGTTTGAAGAGCTGGGCTTTAACTATATCGGGCCGGTCGATGGTCACGACGTGGTGGCGCTGGCGCAAACGCTGAAAAACATGCGTGACCTGAAAGGCCCGCAGCTACTGCATATCATGACGAAAAAAGGCAAAGGCTACGCCCCAGCCGAAAAAGATCCGATCAGCTTCCATGCCGTGCCTAAATTCGATCCGGCTTCCGGCACGTTGCCGAAAAGCAAAGAAGGTCTGCCAACCTATTCGAAGATTTTCGGCGACTGGTTGTGCGAAACCGCGGCCAAAGACAGCAAGCTGATGGCTGTCACGCCAGCGATGCGTGAAGGATCCGGTATGGTGCGTTTCTCGCGTGAATACCCGCAGCAGTATTTCGACGTGGCCATTGCCGAACAGCATGCGGTCACCTTTGCGGCAGGCCTTGCGATTGGCGGATACAAGCCGATTGTGGCGATCTACTCGACGTTTCTGCAACGCGCCTATGATCAGGTGATCCACGATGTGGCGATCCAGAATCTTCCGGTACTGTTTGCTATCGACCGCGGTGGTATCGTCGGAGCGGATGGTCAGACACATCAGGGCGCGTTCGATCTCTCCTTCCTGCGCTGCATCCCAAACATGACCATCATGACGCCGAGCGACGAAAACGAATGTCGTCAGATGCTGCACACCGGTTATCACCATAACAGCGGGCCGGTTGCCGTGCGTTATCCACGTGGTAATGGTACCGGCGCCACCAGTGAACCGCTGGCTTCACTGCCAATCGGTAAAGGCGTCGTGCGTCGTGAAGGCGAGAAAGTTGCGATTCTTAACTTCGGTACATTGTTGCCTGAAGCGCTGGCCGCAGCGGAAAAACGCAACGCGACCGTCGTGGATATGCGCTTTGTGAAACCACTCGATGAAGCACTGATTCAGGAACTGGCGTCAAGCCATGAAGTGCTGGTCACACTGGAAGAAAACGCCATCATGGGGGGGGGCGGGCAGTGGCGTGAATGAACTGCTGATGTCCAGACGTATTCTGGTGCCGGTGCTGAATATCGGTCTGGCGGACAGTTTTGTGCCACAAGGCACGCAGGACGAAATTCGTCACGATTTAGGACTGGATGCCGAAGGCATTGACCGTCAGATAACCGACTGGCTGGCCTGATTCCCCTCCCCTCTTTCTACCTGAAAGAGGGGATTTTCCTCTCCATTTTCCCCTTCAGTCACACGAGCTCCCCCTGCTTTAAGCTACAGTTATAGCGTGCTAATCATTTTCAATGATTTTCTGTTATCACTTCATGATTACCAGGAGATGTCATGCAATACACCACATTAGGAAAAACCGGACTAAAAGTATCGAAACTGTGTCTCGGTTGTATGACTTTTGGCGAACCAGATCGCGGCACTCATGCGTGGACGTTACCGGAAGAGAGCAGTCGCCCGATCATCCAGCAGGCCCTGGATGCCGGCATTAACTTCTTTGACACCGCCAACAGCTATTCCGACGGTAGCAGCGAGGAAATCGTTGGCCGCGCCCTGAAGGATTTCGCCAGACGCGATGAGATTGTCGTGGCGACCAAAGTGTACAACGCCGTCACCGGCTTAAAACCGGGGCTTTCACGGGCTTCGATTATGCAATCCATCGATGACAGCCTGCGCCGTCTCGGCATGGAGTATGTCGACCTGCTGCAAATCCATCGCTGGGATTACGAAACACCCATTGAAGAAACCCTTGAAGCGCTGAATGACGTCGTCAAAGCCGGTAAGGCGCGATTTATCGGCGCGTCATCGATGCATGCGCATCAATTCAAACACGCGCTGGATGTCTCTGCGCAAAACGGCTGGGCGAGTTTTGTGTCGATGCAGGATCAGTACAATCTGATCCAGCGTGAAGAAGAAAACGAGATGTACCCGCTGTGTCTGGAAAAGAACATTGCAGTATTGCCGTGGAGTCCGCTGGCGCGCGGCAAACTGACCCGTCCGTGGGGAGAAACCACTGCACGTTCGGTTTCCGATAATTTTGCTAAAACGCTGTATGACGCCACCGATGAAGCTGATGGTAAAATTGCTGAACGTGTCGGGAAAATAGCGGAAGATCATGGCGTGCCACGCGCACAGATCGCACTGGCGTGGATCCTGAGTAAACACGTCGTGACTGCGCCAATTATCGGTGCTTCGCGCCCCGCTCATCTGGAAGATGCCATTGCCGCGCTGGAGGTGAAACTTTCGATTGAAGAGATCGCCGAGCTGGAAATGGCTTATGTGCCGCATCAGGCGACCGGCTTTCAGTAATATAAACGCGTAAAAAAAGCGTTGTCAGGGAAAACCCGGCAACGCTTTTTTATTACTATCTGAAACGGATCAAAACAGGCCCAGCGGCCAGTGATGTCCGACCAGATAGATAATGGCCGCGCCAAGCACACCGGCGACCACATCATCGATCATGATACCCATTCCGCCCTGCACGTTGCGGTCAAACCAGCGGATCGGCCACGGCTTCCAGATATCCAGCACGCGGAAAACGATAAAGCCAATCAATACCCAGCGCCAGTCGTTGACCGGGATCGCCATCAGGGTGATCCACATGCCAACAAATTCATCCCATACAATACTGCCGTGGTCATGAACCCGCATGTCGCGTGCGGTCTGTCGGCAAAGATAAACCCCGATACAAATACTGAACATGACGATCATGGAATACACCTGCCACGGCAGGTAGGTCATGACAATCCAGAACGGGATCGCAGCGATGGAGCCCGCAGTGCCCGGACCAACAGGGAATAAACCGCTGCCAAAACCGGTCGCCAGTAAATGCCACGGATTACGCAAATCAAGACGCTTTTTAGCCGCAGCCATGTCCTGAACCGGATCACCGGTTTTTCCCTTGTACCCCGCCGGGCGTTTTTTACGGCCAATATTCACAACAATTCCTCTCCGGCAAAGTGGTCAAAACCTTGCCATTCAAGTTCTACCGGTACGCCAGAACGCATAAACTTAATACCTTCTGAAAGCGGCGCAATCTGGCCAACACAGGTAAAGTTGACACCCAGATGGCTCAGTGCCACATCCAGCGCACCGCGGTTAATTTCCGGCACAGTGAAGCAAAGTTCATAATCTTCGCCTCCGGTCAGCGCCCATTTCAGCGCCTGCTCAGGATCGGCAACTTTATTCAATGCAACCGATAATGGGATCGCATCAAGATCGAGCCGCGCGCCACATTCACTGGCAGTCAGTATATGTTTAAGATCCGACATCAACCCGTCAGAAAGATCGATAGCAGATGTTGCTAAATCGCGCAGCGCCTGCCCTTGCAGAACGCGTGGCGAAGGCCGCAGATGGCGTTTGAGCAGAAATTCGCGGTTATCGGTATCAGTCACATTCAGCTGTTCCAGCAGAATAGCGAGCCCCGCAGCACTGTCACCGAGGGTACCGGTGACGAAGATCCAGTCACCAATGCCTGCACCGGAACGGGTTAATGCACGCCCCACAGGCACCAGCCCCTGAATGGTTAACGTCATGCTCAGCGGGCCACGCGTAGTGTCGCCGCCAATCAACTGCATGCCGTAATAATTGAGTTGTTCAAACAGACTGTCGCTGAATGCCTGCAACCAGTCGGTGTTCACTTCCGGCAGCGTCAGGGCCAGCGAAACCCAGGCAGGATCGGCGCCCATCGCGGCCAGATCGCTCAGGTTGACCGCCAGCGCTTTATAGCCCAGGTCGGAAGGTGAAATAGTTTTTAGAAAATGGATACCTTCGACCAGCGTATCGGTACTGACTGCTAATAGCTGCTTCTCGCCAACCGTCAGTAAGGCACAATCATCACCAATGCCTAAATGCACATCCTGCCGGGCAGTTCTGAACCGGTTAAAGTAGCGAGTGATGACATCAAATTCGCCGCATGCCATAGTACATTTCCAAATCGTTAGAATGACTTAAGGCCGGAAATCCGGCCTTAAGAAGGGTGTCACACAAAGGATAAACGCAGTGACATCACCAGATTATCAACAGAGCCAGAAATCAACCGAAAATGACTGTCGCCATTTGTGAACGAGGCTGACCCTTTTTGACGATCACTTTTTACGAATATGTGGGCCTGCTTTATCCAGCACACCATTGACGAACTTATGACTGTCTTCAGCCCCAAAAGTTTTGGCCAGTTCGATAGCTTCGTTGATCGCCACTTTATAAGGAACGTCCTGGCGTTTGCTCAGCTCAAACAGAGCCAGACGCAAAATAGCTCTTTCCACCTGGCCCAGTTCATCCAACTGGCGGGACAGGTATGGCGCCATCAGTGCATCGAGTTTCTCAGCACTGTTTGCTACACCAGCCAGCAGTTCGCGGAAATAGGCAATGTCTACGTCTTTGACATCCTGCTCGGTCAGGAATTCTAATTCAACATCGGCGATGTCATTTTTCGACAACTGCCAGGAGTAAAGCGCCTGAACGGCACATTCACGGGCGCGGCGACGAGCAGCAGGTTTCACGGATTTCCCCTTAACTAGATTCAGGCCTTAATAGCCTTGATAACATTAATCATTTCAAGCGCGGTCAGTGCAGCTTCTGCACCCTTGTTACCGGCTTTTGTCCCTGCGCGTTCGATGGCTTGTTCAATGCTTTCTGTCGTCAGCACACCAAAGGCCACCGGGATTTCGCTGTTCATGGCAACGCTGGACAGGCCAGAGCTGCATTCGCCCGCTACAAATTCAAAGTGGGCAGTGCCCCCGCGGATCACGGTGCCAAGTGCAACAACCGCATCATACTTACCGCTTTCAGCCAGTGCGCGGGTTGCCAGAGGCAATTCGTATGCGCCCGGGACCCAGACTACGGTGATGTTGTCATCGCTGACCTGACCAATACGTTTCAACGCATCAACAGCGCCAGAGAGCAGGCTGTCGTTGATAAAATTGTTAAAACGAGCAATCGCGATCGCTACGCGCGCGTTAGGCGTGGCTACAACACCTTCGATAACGTTCATAGTTTTCCTTAAAGTGGGTTCAGGAGTTTCTCAACCCCAGCCGCAGGGGGGCGGATTCTATCATAAAATTACCCTGTCTGGACATGCGCTTTTAAAGTCATTCCGCAGGGAGGAGTAAAATTCTCAATACACCGGTTTCAGGCGCAAACGTAAGTCAGAGCCGACCTGACGGATATCATTGAAAACAAATTCAGGGGCATCCGCCAAATGCTGCAATCCTGGCAGTTCACACAGTGCGCGGCCATTATCGCCCAATAACTTAGGCGCCATATAAACGATTAATTCATCAACCAGACCGGCTTGTAATAAGGCACCGGCCAGTTGTGCACCGGCTTCCACCCAGATGGAATTTATCTGCCGTTTCGCCAGTTGCATCATCAGCAGAACCAGATCAATACGGTTGTCGCGCCCGGCCACACGCCATTGCTCGACGGATCCCGGCCAGACTTGCGTGTCAGCTTCCAGCCGCGCCAGCCAGACTTCACCGGGTAAATTCACCACCTGATGCTGTGGCGTCACGCGATTCTGACTGTCGAGAATAACCCGCAGCGGTTGACGCAGATTTTCCTCGGGATAAATCGCCTGCACCTCACTGCCCAGTTCGCTCCAGCGTACATTCAGCGAGGGATTGTCCGCGAGAACAGTGGCACTGGTGCTCAGAATCGCCGAGCTTTCAGCGCGAAAACGCTGAACATCAGCACGGGCGGCAGCCGAGGTGATCCACTGGCTTTCGCCCGAGGCCATCGCAGTTCTGCCATCTAAAGACGCGCCCATTTTGAGCTGAACATACGGGAAACCGGTCCGCATTCGTTTCAGGAACCCCAGATTCACGGCTTCAGCCTGCGGATGCATCAGCCCGTGACTGACATCCACGCCGTTTTGTTTGAGGCGGTATAAACCACGCCCCGCGACTTCCGGGTTAGGATCCTGCATCGCGGCGACAACACGGGCAACACCTGCTGCCAGTAATGCATCGGCACACGGCGGAGTGCGACCATGATGACTGCACGGCTCCAGCGTCACGTAGGCTGTCGCCCCTTTCGCTATCTCACCTGCCATGCGTAATGCGTGGACTTCAGCATGCGGTTCACCGGCACGCAAATGATAGCCCTCACCGACGATTTCGCCATTTAATACAATGACACAACCGACGTTGGGATTAGGTGTCGTGGTGAAACGCCCGCGACGCGCCAGCTCGAAAGCCCGCGCCATGTAGTGTTCATCGGTAGGGTTTTCGGCAACTTGTTGGTCAGGCGACATCAGCTTTCCTTAATCCTGAAGACGGGCGATTTCTTCACCAAACTCACGAATATCTTCGAAACTGCGATACACCGATGCAAAGCGGATATAGGCGACTTTATCCAGCCCTTTCAGGGCGTCCATTACCAGATTGCCGATCATTTTGGCCGGAATTTCACGTTCACCGGTCGCACGCAACTGCGACTTAATGTGGCTGATGGCCGTTTCGACGTCATCGGAACTGACCGGGCGTTTTTCCAGTGCTTTCAGAAAGCCACTGCGAAGTTTGTCTTCGTTGAACGGTTCACGAACTTCATTGCTTTTAATGACGCGAGGCATCACCAGTTCCGCCACTTCAAACGTGGTGAAACGTTCATGGCACACCAGACACTGACGGCGACGGCGAACCTGCGATCCATCGCCTACCAGACGGGAATCGATGACTTTAGTATCAACAGCGGCACAAAATGGGCAATGCATAGCACTTCCTGATCGCGAACTCAATTGGACATTAGTTTAACCCGAAGTTTGCCGACAACAAAGGCTGTCGCTACTTTCATCGACATCGGGTTAAACTTAACTATCAATATTGGTGCCCGGACGGAATGTTTCAACGGGCAGATGAAAGGAAGTCTCTGATATGACAAAACACCCACGCCTTTTGCTGGTCTGCGCCGCATTGTTCAGCCTGACGGGTTGCGCGACGCAAAATTCACAAATCCCGGAGCTGAAAACGGAAGTCGGTCAGCTCAATCAAAAACTGCAACGCCTGACGGATCTGGCCATCGCGCTGGAGCAGCAAACCACGCTCAACCGCCAGTCAAATAATGGTGTCTATTTGTTACCTGCAGCCAAAAGTGCCGCCTTGCTGAAAAGTAATATTGGTGAATTAAGTGTGCAGTTGATCCGCGTCGCCCCGGATGCCAGCGGCGTACAGGCCGTGCTGGAAATCAAAAACACTGCGGGCCAGCCATTGCCGCCGTTTACGGCTTCTCTGAGCTGGGGGCAGCTCGACCCGGTCACGGGCAAACCGCTGACTGTTGATATGCAAACCCAGACCATTAGCGTCGAGCCAGATCTCTTGCCAGGCCCGGTGAAAACGGTCGATGTGAAATTTAATCAGGTCACTGTCGAAACTCTGGGATTTGTTCACCTGCATAATATTGTGGCGACACCGCAGGCACAGCCCGTCGTTACCAGGTAAAGACAACGAGTTGCAGATGAAAAAAAACCCCGCATTGCGGGGTTTTTGTTTTCTTTTCCGAACGGGACAACCATCGGCAACTTACGGAAGAATGGAAGGCTGATCAGCGCCCTCTTTTTCCACTTTCTGCTGCAGCATGTGTTCACGCTTCATGCCCAGTTTCAGAGCCAGCGCGGACGCCACGTAGATGGACGAAACCGTACCAATCGACACACCAATCAGCATGGTCAGTGAGAAGCCTTCCAGCAACGCACCGCCAAAGATATAGAGCATCAGTACCACCATCAGCGTGGTCGCTGAAGTCATAATGGTACGGCTTAACGTCTGGGTCAGGGACACGTTCATGATTTCGTAAGAGTTCCCGCGACGAATTTTGCGGAAGTTTTCACGAATACGGTCCGATACCACGATGGAGTCATTCAGCGAGTAGCCGATAACTGACATCAGGGACGCGATGATGGTCAGATCAATTTCGATCCTGAACAGTGACAATACGCCCATGGTGATGATCACGTCGTGCGCCAGTGCGATTACCGCCCCCAGCGCCAGTCGCCATTCAAAACGGAAACCGACGTAAATCAGGATACAGATCAACGCCATCAGCAGGGCCATGCCACCAGCCTGCGCCAGATCACTCCCCACGCTCGGGCCGACAAACTCGACACGTTTCACGGTCGCGTCTTTATCGATATCCGCGTTCACCAGGCTAAGGACTTTATTTCCCAGTTCCTGACCGGCATTACCCGATACAGGTGGAAGACGAACCATCACATCACGGCTGCTACCGAAGTTCTGAACCACAGGATCCTTGAATCCTGCTTTTTCCAGATCGGCACGCATTACGTCCAGGTTAGCGGGCTGGCTAAGGCTGATTTCAATGACGGTACCGCCGGTGAAATCCAGACCCCAGTTGAACCCGCGAACACCCATAATCGCAACGGATGCGATAAACAACAGGCCTGAAATACAGAAGGCCACGTTGTCCCAGCGCATAAAGTCGATGACTTTACGGCCGTAGTTCAGTTGTTCAACAGTATATGGTTGTTGCTGTGCCACAACGCACTCCTCAGATAGACAGCTTTTTAATGCGTTTGCCGCCGTAAACCAGGTTCACGATGGCACGGGTCCCCACGATCGACGTAAACATCGAGGTTGCCACACCGATAGCGGTGGTGATAGCAAAGCCTTTAATCGAACCGGTACCCACTGCATAAAGAATAATTGCCGTGATCAGGGTCGTAATGTTGGCATCAACGATACTTGAGAACGCGCCTTTATAGCCTTCATGAATCGCCTGCTGAACGGAACGTCCGTTCTTCAGCTCTTCTTTGATACGTTCGTTTATCAGTACGTTGGCGTCGACGGCCACCGCCAGCGTCAGGACGATACCGGCAATACCCGGCATGGTCAGCGTCGCACCAGGCAGCAGAGACATGATCCCGACAATCAGGATCAGGTTAGCAACCAGCGCTGTCGTAGCGATAATGCCGAACTTACGGTACCAAACCACCATGAACAGAATGGATGCCACCAGACCCCACAAGCACGCTTCCAGACCCTGAGTGATGTTTTGCATCCCTAAGGTCGGGCCGATAGTACGCTCTTCAACTATCTGAATTGGCGCGATCAACGCACCGGCACGCAACAGAAGGGACAACTGGCGGGCTTCATTCGGATCGTTCACCCCGGTGATACGGAAGCTGTTACCCAGGCGTGACTGAATGGTCGCCACGTTGATAACTTCTTCCTGCTTCGCCAGAATCGCACGGCCATTGGCATCTTTCTTACCGCTGTCTTTGTACTCCACGAACAAGGTTGCCATCGGTTTACCGATGTTATCCTTAGTGAAGTTAGACATGGCGTTACCACCAGCGCTGTCGAGAGAGATGTTAACCTGCGGCTGATTGTACTCATCCATGCTGGATGTGGAATCAGTGATGTGGTCACCGGTCAGGATCACGCGTTTGTACAGAACAACCGGACGGCCATCACGCATGTTTTTCACTTCGCTGTCGCCCGGCACACGACCGGTTGAAGCAGCAGAAGCATCTACATTGGTGTTAACCAGACGGAATTCCAGTGTCGCGGTCGCGCCCAAAATTTCTTTAGCGCGCGCAGTATCCTGAATACCCGGTAACTCAACCACGATACGGTCAGCACCCTGGCGCTGTACCAGCGGCTCGGCCACACCCAGTTGGTTTACACGGTTACGCAGGATGGTGATGTTTTGCTGAACGGCATACTCGCGGGCTTCACTCAGGCGAGCATCAGTCATCACTACACGGATAGCATTGTCGCCACTGTTAGTGATCACTAAATCGCGGTGACGTGGGCTCAGGTAGCTGACCGCAGAATCACGGGTAGCAGCATCGCGGAAACGCACTTCAACGCCATAGTTGTCGAGCTTACGCACCGTGGCATAAGGAATATTCTTGTCGCGCAGGTCGCTGCGCATATTGTCCATCGTCTGCTCTTGCAGCTTACTCAGCGCGGTATCCATATCCACTTCCATCAGGAAGTGAACACCCCCACGCAAGTCGAGGCCCAGCTTCATCGGCTCAGCGCCCAGCATGCTCAACCAGCGCGGCGTTGCCGGCGCGAGGTTCAGTGCAATAACAAACTTGTCGCCCAACGCTTCAGTCAGCGCTTCACGTGCACGAAGCTGTACATCCGTGTCGTTAAAACGGGCAAGAATAGCGCCATTCTCCAGAGCAACTGATTTGATCTGGATTTTGCTTTGATCTAATACGTTACGGACTTGGTCCAGCGTTGCTTCACTGGCGTCGGAACCCCGAGCACCAGTGATTTGAACAGCCGGATCCTCACCATAAAGGTTGGGAAGTGCATAAAGCAGCCCGACGATGACCACAACGATCAGCATCAGATACTTCCACGCAGGATAACGGTTTAACACGGCAGTTCCCTTCGGGAAAATCGAAAATTAGATAGACTTCATCGTGCCTTTTGGCAGAACTGCTGCCACGAAGTCACGTTTGATCATCACTTCGTTAGTGTCGTTCAGTGCGATAACCACATAACCGGTTTCGGCTACTTTGGTTACGCGACCAATCAGGCCACCCGTGGTCATGACTTCGTCACCTTTACCGATAGAGTCCATCAGTTTTTTGTGTTCTTTAGAACGTTTCTGCTGCGGGCGCAGGATCATGAAATAGAAAATCAGACCAAAAACCACCAGCATGATAACCAGAGAGTAAGGACTTCCCTGTGACGGTGCGCCGGTCGCTGCGACTGCATCGGAAATGAAAAGACTCATTTAAATTCCCTCATTGTTGTTGTGAAGCAAATTGATGTAAAACAAACCGAGAATCCGACCCGGAGTCTGCGATGAAACGTCTCGCACAATACCCCATAATGCCGGTCCAAGAAATTATAAAATCGGCACCCTCTTTCGAAGATGCCGACACGAGAAAGAAATCAGAAGTTTAAAGGCGGAACAGGCTTGCCTTTACGCTCGTAGAAGTCTGTCACAAACGCTTCTAATTTACCCTCTTCGATAGCCTGGCGTAAACCGGCCATCAGACGCTGGTAATAGCGCAGATTATGGATCGTGTTTAGCCGCGCACCGAGAATTTCGTTGCAACGGTCAAGATGATGCAAGTAGGCACGGCTATAATTGCGACATGTGTAACAATCACAATGTTCATCCAGCGTCGACGTATCATCTTTATGCTTGGCATTACGGATTTTTACGATGCCGTCAGTGACAAACAGGTGACCGTTACGCGCGTTACGCGTTGGCATCACGCAGTCAAACATATCGATACCGCGACGCACGCCTTCAACCAGATCTTCCGGTTTACCGACACCCATCAGATAGCGAGGTTTGTCTTCCGGAATTTGCGGACAAACGTGCTCCAGAATACGGTGCATGTCTTCCTTCGGCTCGCCCACTGCCAGGCCGCCCACAGCGTAACCATCAAAGCCGATATCTACCAGCCCTTTTAATGATACATCTCGTAAATCTTCGTAAACGCTGCCCTGAATAATCCCGAACAAAGCATTCTTATTATTCAACTCGTTGAAGCGATCGCGACTGCGTTTTGCCCAACGCAAAGACATCTCCATCGAGCGTTTTGCATAATCCCAGTCAGCAGGATATGGCGTACATTCATCGAAGATCATTACGATGTCGGAACCCAGATCGTTTTGGATTTCCATGGATTTTTCCGGACTGAGGAACACCGGGTCACCGTTGATCGGGTTACGGAAATGCACACCCTCTTCTTTGATTTTACGCATCGCGCCCAGGCTGAACACCTGGAAGCCACCTGAATCGGTGAGGATCGGGCCATGCCAGTTCATAAAATCATGCAGATCGCCATGCAGTTTCATGATTTCCTGCCCCGGACGCAGCCACAGGTGGAAAGTGTTGCCCAGCAAAATCTGTGCACCGGTGTCTTTGACTTCTTCCGGGGTCATGCCTTTTACGGTGCCGTAAGTGCCCACTGGCATAAATGCCGGGGTTTCGACCACGCCACGTTCAAAGATCAGACGCCCGCGACGTGCGCGGCCATCGGTCGTGCTTAATTCGTACTTCACATTGCCTCCAGCATCAGAGAAACAGTCTGATGAGGTTAAATCCGTGGCATGACGCCCGGAAGAGAAAGCCCGGATGCACCGGGTGCGACCAGGCCGGTAATTATTAACTCAAGGTTACTGGCCGACCACTTCCTGCGGCGCCAGCGGGTTACGGTTGATGAACATCGCATCACCATAACTGAAGAAACGGTACTGCTCAGCCACCGCCTGATGGTAAGCATTCATGGTATTTTTATACCCGGCAAACGCCGACACCAGCATGATCAGCGTCGATTCCGGCAGATGGAAATTCGTGATCAGGGAATCAATTACCTGATAGTGATAGCCCGGATAAATGAAAATCTTGGTATCGCCGAAGAATGGCGCAATCAGTGCATCTTCACTGGCCTTCGCTGCACTTTCCAGCGAACGCACAGAGGTTGTTCCCACGGCCACCACGTTATTGCCACGCGCTTTGCAGGCCAGCACCGCATCCACAACGTCCTGAGGCACTTCGGCATACTCAGCGTGCATGATGTGGTCTTCAATGGTGTCCACACGAACCGGCTGGAAGGTGCCTGCCCCCACATGCAGCGTCACAAAAGCGAACTCCACGCCTTTGGCTTTCAGCGCATCCATCAGCGGCTCATCGAAATGCAAGCCAGCGGTGGGCGCAGCTACCGCACCCGGGCGTTCGCTGTAGACGGTCTGATACAGTTCACGGTCGGCATCTTCATCAGGACGGTCGATATACGGCGGCAGCGGCATATGGCCGATTTCGTTGAGCAGAGTAAAGACATCACGATCTTCATTAAATTCCAGCTCAAACAGCGTATCGTGGCGCGCCACCATCGTCGCTTTAATATCTTCTTTATCACCGAGCAGCAGTTCTGCGCCCGGTTTTGGCGATTTGGACGCACGCACATGGGCCAGAACGCGGTGTGAATCCAGCACGCGCTCAACCAGCACTTCAATTTTACCGCCGCTGACCTTGCGGCCAAACACACGAGCCGGGATCACGCGGGTATTGTTAAATACCAGCAAATCGCCGGGATGAATTTTATCGAGAATATCAGTGAACACGCCGTGCGTTAACTCACCGCTTGGCCCGTCCAGAGACAACAAACGACAGCCGCTGCGCTGGGTCTGCGGATAGCGGGCAATCAGGGATTCAGGGAGTTCAAAAGAAAAATCGGCAACACGCATGGTTTTTCACTTCACTTAACGACAAAAACAGGCGGCTTAGTCTAGTGGGACGGGGCATCCCCTGCAAGCTTCTGCGCGAATAAAGGCATCCGCTGCCCTGTCGGAGATCAACTTTCCTGCGTTATACTTCGCGAATGAATTTTTTAGCCCACCTCCATCTGGCCTCACTGGCCAAAAGTTCACTGACCGGAAATCTGCTGGCAGACTTCGTTCGCGGCAATCCTGACGGTCAGTTCTCTGATGAGATCGTCAGCGGCATCCGCATGCACCGCCGCGTGGATGTCATGACCGATTCACTGCCGGAAGTGAAAATTGCCCGCAGTTATTTCCGTGAAGATTTTCGCCGCGTCGCACCGATAACGCTCGATGTCGTCTGGGATCACTTCCTTTCCCGTCACTGGGCCAGCATTCATCCGCAGCAATCACTGGAAGATTTTCTTGACGGCTGTCAGCAGGAAATTGAACCTCAGTTACCTGAAATGCCGGAACGTTTCCAAAATCTGAACGCTTATCTCTGGCCTGAACGCTGGATGGAACGTTACGCGGTGCTGCCTTTTATTGGCGACGTATTGCGCGGTATGGCTAACCGGCGGCCAAAACTTGCCGCCCTGACCGGCTCTTTCCATGATATCGAACTCAATTACGACGCCCTCGAGCAACTGTTCTGGCAGTTTTATCCGGTGATGATGCAACAGGCGAGAGACCGGCAAATCTGACAAATACCCTTCATTTTGTGGATTACCCCGCAATTCTCTGCAAGACAAAAAGTAGTTGTTAAAAAGTTTGAGACTTACTTCAAAGACTGATAGCCGGATGCTATCTGATTGATTGGTGCGATGGGGTTTATTCACCCGAAGGTTGCCCCTATACTGGCAGTCGTTTTGTTCACCCTTTCCTTCTCACCTACGACGCCCGGAAGGGTTTCATAAGGAGTAATAATATGGTTCTGGTAACTCGTCCAGCCCCTGACTTCACCGCAGCAGCAGTACTGGGCAGCGGCGAAGTAGTTGAAAACTTCAACTTCAAAAAACACACTGCAGGCAAACCTACTGTTATCTTCTTCTGGCCAATGGACTTCACTTTCGTCTGTCCTTCTGAACTGATCGCTTTCGATCACCGTTACGAAGAATTCCAGAATCGTGGCGTAGAAGTGGTAGGCGTCTCCTTTGATTCCGAGTTCGTTCACAACGCATGGCGTAACACCCCTGTAGAGAAAGGCGGCATCGGTCCTGTTAAGTACGCGATGGTTGCTGACATCAAACGCGAAATCCAGAAAGCCTACGGTATCGAACATCCGGACGCTGGCGTTGCACTGCGCGGCTCTTTCCTGATCGACAAAGAAGGCGTTGTTCGTCACCAGGTCGTTAACGATCTGCCACTGGGTCGTAACATCGACGAAATGCTGCGTATGGTTGACGCGCTGCAATTCCACGAAGAGCACGGCGAAGTGTGCCCGGCTCAGTGGGAAAAAGGCAAAAAAGGCATGGGCGCATCTCCGGATGGCGTGGCTAAGTATTTGTCTGAAAACGCATCAAACCTGTAATCCTTCAGCGGATTTCACGGTCAATAACGGTCAGCCTCGCTGGCCGTTTTTTTTTGCCTGCTATCCGGCACGATCACATTTTCCCGCCTTCCCTTCCCGCTCCCGGTCATTTACGTCTACGCTGAAAAATAGTCTGACCGTCTCATTATGGCGTGCCGTTTGCATAAAGAGTGTCAGACTGAAAAAACAAAAAAGCGTTATCACACAATAACCTGAAGGTTATGACTCAAAAGACAGGGTAATAGACAGGAGCCCCTATGTTACGGAAATCACTCATCGCGCTGGCCATGCTGACCAGCCTGCCGTTGTACGCCGCATCGAATCCCGCGGTGGAAGCCAAAAATGGCATGGTCGTCACCTCGCAATATCTGGCGTCTCAGGTCGGCGTCGATATTCTGAAAATGGGCGGCAACGCCATCGATGCTGCCGTGGCTGTCGGCTACGCGCAGGCCGTCGTCAACCCATGCTGTGGCAATATCGGTGGCGGAGGCTTCATGACGGTGCATCTTGCCGACGGTAAAGACACCTTCATCAACTTCCGCGAAACCGCCCCGGCCGCCGCCAGTGCCAATATGTATCTGGATGCCGACGGCAACGTGAAGAAAGGGGCCAGTCTGTATGGCTATCTCGCCGCAGGCGTGCCAGGTACGGTATTGGGCATGGATACCGTGCAGAAAGAATACGGCAAACTGACGCGCCAGCAGGTAATGGCGCCGGCGATTAAACTCGCCCGTCAGGGATTTGTACTGACCCGTGCTGATACCGATATTCTTGATACCACCGTCAAACGCTTCAAAGAAGATCCCGAAGCCGCGCGCATTTTCCTGCGCAAAGACGGCAGCCCGCTGCAACCCGGCGACAAACTGGTACAAACCGATTTAGCCAACACGCTGGAGTCCATATCGAAACATGGCCCGGATGCGTTCTACAAAGGCAAAATCCCGGCAGCGGTCGAAGCGGCCTCTAAGAAAGGTGGCGGCATCCTGACCGCAGCGGATTTCGCGAATTATAAAGTCACCGAAGACGCCCCGATCGCCTGCAGCTATCGCGGTTATAAATTTGTCTCAGCGCCACCGCCAAGCTCCGGCGGTGTCACGATGTGTGAAATCCTTAACATCGTTGAAGGCTATGACCTGAAGAGCATGGGCTTCAATTCAGCGGCATCGATTCACGTCCTCACCGAAGCCATGCGCCATGCGTATATGGACCGCAATACCTATCTCGGCGATCCGGAATTCGTGAAAAACCCGATCGACCGGCTGGTCAGTAAAAGCTATGCCGAAGAAATCCGTAAGAAAATAGAAGCGGACAAAGCCACGCCGTCCACTGCCGTTCAGCCGGGTATGGAACCGCACGAGAAACCGGAAACCACGCATTATTCCATCGTCGATAAAATGGGTAACGCGGTGTCCACCACCTACACAGTGAATGGCCGCTTTGGTTCTGTCGTGATTGCACCGGGCACCGGCTTCTTCCTGAATGACGAAATGGATGACTTCACCACCAAAGTCGGCGAGAAAAACCTGTACGGTCTGGTACAGGGAACCAAAAATGCCATCGCCCCCGGTAAGCGCCCACTATCCTCTATGAGCCCGAGTCTGGTGACCAAAGACGGTAAAATCTTCATGGTTCTGGGATCGCCTGGCGGTTCGCGCATCATCACCATTACCCTGCAGGCGGCGCTGAATGTCATCGATTACGGCATGGCACCACAGGAAGCCGTGGATGCGCCACGTATTCATCATCAGTGGTTGCCGGATGAAGTGTATTACGAGCAGCGCGGCGTTTCTCAGGACAGCCTGAATATCCTGCAGAAGATGGGTTACAAAATGGTGGAACAGACGCCATGGGGTGCGACGGAGCTGATTATGGTGGGGTTACCGGGTGCGGCCGGTGTGACATCGGCGAACTCAGGTAATGACTCGGCGGTGTCAGGCAAGGTTCGCGAAGGTTATCTGTATGGCGCGAATGATGTGCGACGTCCCGCAGGAGCCGCCATCGGTTATTAACTGGCATCCTTCAAGCTATCTCTGCATTGGCTGCCTTCATTCACCCCGATCACTTACCTGTAGTAAAAAGCCCCCGATATCATCTGATATCGGGGGCGTTAAAATTTACCGAAAGGTAAGTGCTTGCTTACGCTTTATTGCTCAGCGCCAGTGCTTCTTTCTTACGGTCGTTGCGGCGTTTAAAGGCATAACCGACCAGTAGCGCCACCACCCAAACCATCCCCACATACAACGAAATACGGGTATCCGGGAAGTAACCAATCAGGCCGATGATGAACACCAGGAAAATAATACCGAACACCGAGGTATAAACGCCGCCACGCAGCGGAAACTCCAGCTCTTTCACCTGTTGTTTGCTCAGTTTGCGACGGAAACCAATCTGCGAGAACAGGATCATAATCCACACCCAGACCGTTGCGAAGGTCGCCAGAGACGCAATCACCAGAAACACAGCCGATGGCATGACGTAGTTCAGATAAACCGCCACCAGCAGTGCCGCCATCATCACCAGAACGGTGACCCACGGCGTGCCCAGACGCGATACCTTGCTGAACATTTTCGGTGCCTGCCCCTGCTCTGCCATTCCGTGCAGCATACGGCCCACGCCGAACACATCACTGTTAATGGCAGAAAGCGACGCGGTAATCACCACAAAATTCAGGATCGTCGCCGCAGCAGTAATGCCCATGTGCTGGAAAGTCAGCACGAACGGACTGCCCTGCGTCCCCACCTGATTCCACGGGAAAATAGACATGATCACAAACAGCGTACCCACATAAAATACCAGAATACGCAGCGGTACTGAGTTGATGGCTTTCGGAATAGATTTCTTTGGGTCTTCCGCTTCACCGGCCGTGATCCCGATGATCTCGATGCCGCCGTAAGCAAACATCACCAGTTGTAAGGACAAAATCGTCCCCATGATGCCCTGACTGAAGAAGCCACCATGACTCCACAGATTGTGGATACCGGTCGCCTGCCCGCCATTGCCGATACCCCAGAAGATAATCCCAAAGCCTGCCACGATCATGATGATGATGGTCAGCACTTTAAAGAAGGAGAACCAGAACTCCAGCTCGCCGAAGACTTTCACGCTGACCAGATTGATCGCGCCGATGATCAATACCACGCTGAGCACCCAGGTCCATTGCGGCACATCCGGGAACCAGACGCCCATATAAATGCCGAACGCGGTTACATCAGCGATGGCGACGATCAGGATTTCGAAACAGTACGTCCAGCCGGTGATGTAACCCGCCATCGGCCCGAGGTAATCTTGCGCATAACGCGAAAATGAACCGCTCTGCGGGTTGTTAACCGACATCTCACCAAGAGCACGCATGATGATAAACGCGATAATCCCACCGACCAGATACGCCAGCAATACGCTCGGCCCGGCCATTTTAATCGCATCTGCCGAGCCATAAAACAGACCAGTTCCGATGGCTGAGCCCAGTGCCATAAAGCGGATATGGCGCGTTGTCAGGCCACGTTTTAACTTCGTGCCCGGCGCTTCGTTCTGCGCTATTGGTTGTTCAGCTTCTTGCTGCATGTGCATTAACCCGTGTTGTTTTTTTAAATATCAAAAATCGTATTCTAAAAAATGACTTTTAGCCTGCCAATGAAAAAGCCACGGAAGGGTTCTCCGTGGCCTGATTGGCGAAACATTCGTCAGACGATCATGCTTTTATGTCTTCGAACATTCACCCGATGATCATTGGTGCGCGGTAACGCTGCGCGGGCCGCTGATTTTGTCATAAATCCCGACCAGTACCAGCATTAATAATGACGGGGGTAACCAGGCAAGACCTTGTGCAGCCAGGGGGAGGTTTGCGGTCCAAGCTGGCATCAGGTCAACAAAAGCAGACGCCTTAATACCATCAACAATGCCGAACACCAGGCTTACCAGCATGACCGGCGCCACGATACGCGTGGTGCTGTTCCACCAGCGCAGGGTGAAACTCAGCACAACCAGCGCGATACATGGCGGATAAATCGCCGTCAGTACCGGTACTGAAATCGCAATCAGATGGCTCAGGCCCAGGTTGGACACCAGCATGGAGAACAGACCCAGAATGAAGACCAGTGTTTTGTAAGACAGTGGCAGATACTGAGCAAAGAATTCCGCACAGGCACAGGTCAGGCCAACCGCCGTCACCATGCAGGCGATGAAAATCAGCGCACCAAGGAAGAAGCTGCCCACACCGCCGAAGGTATGTGCCACATAGGCATGCAGAATAATCGCACCATTGGTCGCATCAGGCACCAGTGAAGCGCTGTTTTCGCCGAGCTTGAACAGGCTCAGGTAAACCAGCATCAGACCCAGACCGGCAATCAGCCCTGCCAGCACGGTATAACGGGTCAGCAGTTTGGCATCAGATACACCACGGGAACGCGCGGCATTGACGATAACAATACCGAACACCAGCGCGCCCAGCGTATCCATGGTCAGATAGCCGTTAACGAAACCGCTGGAGAACGGCACTGTCTGGTAAGCATCCACCGCTGGCATCGGAGAACCGGCTGGCCAAAGTACGGCAGCAATACCCAGTGCAGCCAGCGCCACCATTTTCAGCGGCGCGAGGAAATGGCCGACAGTATCAAGCAAACGTCCCGGATACAGGGAAATGCCGATGACCAGGGAGAAATAGATCACGCTATAAATCAGCAGAGGCAGCGGGCCGTCACCGGTCATCGGTGCGATACCCACCTCAAAAGAAACGGTTGCCGTGCGTGGCGTGGCAAACAGCGGGCCAACAGCCAGATAACACACAGTGGCCAGAAGAATACCGGCACCACGACCAATTGGCGTACTCAGGGCATCCACACCGCCGCCAACGCGTGCGAGTGCAATTACCGTCATCACCGGAAGTCCGACTGCGGTGATCATAAAGCCGGCAGCAGCCCACCAGACGTCATGACCTGCCTGCAAACCAACCATTGGCGGGAAAATAATATTCCCCGCCCCGACGAATAAGGCGAAGGTCATGAAACCCAGCGCCAGAATATCTTTATTTGTTAAACGAGTACTCATGATGGGTGTCGTGTTGCCTGTTCAAATGAATAAAGTGTCCGATGCTGCCGTCGTGCCACGTCGTCAGAAAGATGAATGGCATATAACAGCCAGAGAGCACCCATGTGAGGAGCGAAGTGAGCAAAAACGCCTGATGATATGCAGATGATTACGTTGTTATGCAGGGAGTATCGAGCGACAGCGGGGGCTAAGGTAATCTTTTATAGCGTATAAAGGCAAGCCGGGATCCAAAAAGCAGAGTGTTTAACCAAATTAATGTTACAAGGCAGGTATATTCACTAAATACTGCGATAAACACACCATATGATATGTATGTTTTTTGAACTAATGAAGCACAAGATATGCTCCGATAAGATTAAAAATGCGTGAAATCACCACTTTCAGGTTATTTCACGCACAGTTTACAGCATATTTATAAGGTCATCATTTGACCTCTTTCAGGGGTTACCAGACGCGGGCAGCAATATCGACCACCAGTTTTAGTTTTTCCCACTGCTGCGCTTCGGTCAGGCTGTTGCCCTCTTCCGTTGACGCAAAGCCACATTGCGGGCTGAGGCAAATCTGGTTGATATCCAGATATTCCGCCGCCTCGGCCAGACGTGATTCCACGGTTTTTGCCAGTTCAAGCTCACCGGACTTGGTGGTGATCAATCCCAGAACCGCCTGCTGATGGCCTTTCTTAATGAAACGCAGCGGTTCGAAGCCACCGGAGCGCTCGTTGTCATATTCCAGGAAGAAGGCATCGATGTTCACGCCACCAAACAGGATCTCCGCGACAGGTTCATAGCCGCCTTCAGAAATCCAGGTGGAACGGAAGTTCCCGCGACAAACATGCAGACCAATCACCAGATCGTCAGGTTTACCTGCAATCGCTTTATTCAGCACGTCAGCGTAAGTACGTGCTAACTCTTCCGGAGAATCGCCACGCTCGCGGATCTGCTTCTTCTGATCTTCAGAACACAGATAAGCCCAGACGGTGTCATCGAGTTGCAGATAACGGCAACCGGCATCGTAAAACGCTTTAATCGCATCCCGGTAAACCTGCGCCAGATCGTCAAAATACGCTTTCAGATCCGGATACACTTCTTTGCTGATGGCGTTACGGCCACCGCGGAAATGCATCACACTCGGGCTTGGAATGGTCATTTTCGGCACAGCACTTCCGCTGATGCTTTTCAGGAAACGGAAATCTTCCAGCATTGGGTGCGAGCCGAAACCGAGCTTGCTGACCACTTTAATGCTGCGCGCTTTAGTCTGTACGCCGTTGAACTGGATCCCCTGCACCGCATCGTAACCTTCGACACCTTCCAGACCTTCGAAGAAATCGAAGTGCCACCATGCACGGCGGAATTCACCGTCAGTGACCACTTGCAGACCCGCTTCGCGCTGCAAGTCCACCACGCGGCGAATTTCGGTGTCTTCCACGGCTCGCAGTTGCGCGGCATCAATCTCACCGGCCTGAAACTGCTTACGGGCTTCTTTAATCGCCGCCGGACGCAGGAAACTGCCAACGACGTCTGCACGGAATGGAGGGGTTGTACGTTGCATGAAGAACTCCTTAATAACATCCCGCCGGTGGCGAAATGCGAATGATTCACAAAGTGAATAATTACACTGCGTTATATTTAGACATCTGGATGTCTAAACGTCTTTAAGAAGATACTGTCATGCAGGGTGTTAACGGGCAACAGAGGAATTTTCATGGGACATGAATAAAGTTCATGATCGCTTCATCATTTTTCATGATGCTGGACAATATTCGCCCCATTGCGATCTGTAGTAATAAATACTATAGTTTATTTTACCAGGGACGATGACATGAACTGTTTACGTATTTTTGTTACAGAGGATTTTCACGACATCATGACCGCCGGCAAACTGTCGGAAAAGGATATCCTCAAGTCAGCACATGAACTGGCAAACGGACTTTTTGATGCGGATTTGTCCGGCAACGTTTACAAGAAGAGAATTGCACCGTCAGGGAGATCGAAGTCAGGGTTTGGCCGGGCAGTCATCGCTTTTCGTTTTGAAGATAAGATCTTTTATATCGACGGGTGGCTGAAAAATAGTGTCCGCAAGAAAGGCAATGAAATTCCCGACAAACTTCTGTCTTTATATAAAGCAATTGCTAAAGATTTGCTCAACTTCACAGAGCTTCAACTCGAAACAGAACTTCGAAATGGATTAATTAAAGAGGTGATTTCTAATGGTTGATGAACGTTTGCTAAAAATGCAGCGGATGGCTCAACGCTTCCATGATTCATCTGGCGTGGTAACACAAACCACGATGCGTGAAATTAACAAAATAGTTGATGAAGCCGTTCAGGAGGAAAGACTGAAAGCCTTCGCAGAAAGCTCTGCTGAACGCATTCGCGCTTTGCGTGAGAAAGAAAAAATCAGTCAGGGCGTACTGGCAAGACTCATCAATATGTCCGCCAACAGCATTCAAAAATGGGAGCGGGATGAAACCAAACCCACCGGAGCGGCGCTGATCTTACTGATGCTAATTGAAGAAAAAGGTTTACAGATCATCTGCTAAAAGAAGCCACAGCTTGTTGCTGTGGCTTGATTTTTATCCCTTTACGCCGCTTTGGCTGGCCTGTTCCTGAGGAACAATCAACTTCGGCGCCAGCATAAACATAAACCGGGTACCGACGCCGACTTCACTCATGACTTCAAGTTTCGTGTGGTGATGGCTGAGCGCATGTTTGACGATTGCCAGTCCCAGTCCGCTGCCGCCGGTCTGACGTGAACGGGCTTTATCGACGCGGTAGAAACGTTCGGTCAGGCGCGGCAGGTGCTGCGGCGCAATGCCCGGTCCGTTGTCGCTGATCTGGAACTGTGCGCCATGCGGCGTTTGTTGCCAGCTGACTTCAATCCGTGTCCCCGCTGGCGTGTGGTTAACCGCGTTATACACCAGGTTCGACACCGCGCTGCGCAGTTGATCTTCATTACCAAAGACCTTCAGCTTGTCGTTTACGCGAAACACCACTTCATGCCTGCCGTTGCTTAACGTTTGCACTTCACGTTCGAGCATGCCGAGCATCACCGGAATATCCACTTTTTCGTGCAAATCAATATTCGCTGAGGCTTCGATTTTCGACAGCGTCAGCAGCTGTTTCACCAGCCCGTCCATCCGCCGCGTCTGTTCCTGCATGGTATCCAGCGCTTTAGTGCGGAAAGGCTCTTCCAGCTTGGCGTCTTCCATCATTTCCAGATACCCCTGCAATACCGTCAATGGGGTTCTCAGTTCATGACTGACGTTAGCGAAGAAGTTACGCCGTGCGCCTTCAAGCTGACGCATCTGGGTCACGTCGCGTGCCACCATCAGCAGTTGTCCTTCGGAATAAGGCATGACGCGAAATTCGACATAATGCTCATTATTGAGTTGTAAATTCAGCGCCCGGCTGAAATCGCGGGTCTGGATCCACAGCCGGAATTCCGGATAACGCAGCAGGTTGAAGATATGTTGCCCGTTATCTTCCGGCCAGCGGAAACCGAGCAAATCCTGCGCCAGTCCGTTACACCAGAAAATATTGCCATCTTCAGTGGTCAGCACCACGGCATCCGGCAGCGATTCGGCACCGCTGCGAAAACGTTTGATGAGCTGACCTAATTCCCGACGGCGACGCCGGTTGCGTATCTGCATCTGGTTCAGCCCGTAAAACAGCGGCTCCCAGCTCCAGCGCCCATTCGGTGGCGTAATGCTGCGGTCGAGCCACAGCCAGTGAGAGAGTTTAAGCTGGTTGTAATAATTCCAGCCCAGTGCCGCCATCAGCGACACCAGGAGGAGCCAGCCGAAATGGCCGACGAAGATACCGAGAATTAACGCTGGCAGGCAAAAGAGAAACAATTCACCCGCCAGTCGTTTCCATGACAAACGTTCTAGCACACAGATTCTCCGCTGTGAGGGCTCAATAACGCGTTGAAAAACGGTATCCGGTACCACGAACAGTCTGGATCATTCTGTCATGTCCACTGGTTTCCAGCGCCTTACGTAAACGACGAATATGCACGTCAACCGTGCGATCTTCCACATAAACGTTAGTGCCCCAGACGTTATTGAGCAACTGTTCGCGGCTGTATACACGTTCGGAATGGGTCATAAAGAAGTGTAATAACTTAAATTCGGTCGGCCCCATATCGAGCGCCTGCTCGTTGGCCATTACCCGGTGAGACGACGGATCCAGGCTTAAACCCTGCATGTCGATCACTTCTTCCACCGCCATTGGCGAGATGCGACGCATCACGGCTTTAATGCGGGCAACCAGTTCTTTCGGAGAAAACGGTTTAGTGATGTAATCATCGGCACCCACTTCAAGGCCGCGCACCCGATCTTCTTCTTCACCGCGTGCGGTCAGCATCATCACCGGAATTTCGCGGGTCAGTGCCTCACGTTTAAGATGCTTAATAAACTGAATACCGGAACCGCCAGGTAACATCCAGTCAAGCAGGATCAGTTCAGGGTAAGGTTCAACAAGCTGCCCAATCGCTGAATCAAAATCCTCAGCTTCTACGGCCTGATAGCCATTTTGTTCCAGTACAAAACACACCATTTCACGGATTGGAGCTTCGTCTTCAACCACCAATATACGTCTAGCCATCGTAGGTCCTGCCAATAGGTTAGCGATCTTTTATTTGATTGCGGGCGCCATTATGCGTCAGTTTTGTGACAGATTTATGAATGAAAAGAATGGTTCATTACAGTCAACTATGACAGATAATTTCCGGCCATCTTGCTGAAATTGGTCTGATTTATCGGGGACAGCTTCCCCTGCCGACGTTTATACTTTACCCCATTGTCGTCATCCAGGGTTCATACGGGAGTCTCATGCGCCTGATCCACACCTCAGACTGGCACCTCGGCCAGTACTTTTTCACTAAAAGCCGTGCAGCCGAACATCAGGCATTTTTGCGCTGGCTGACCGGTCAGGTGCAACAACATCAGGTCGACGCCGTGATTGTCGCGGGCGATATTTTCGACACGGGATCCCCACCCAGTTATGCCCGCGAATTGTATAACCGCTTCGTGGTGGAATTACAGCAAACCGGCTGCCAGCTGGTGGTGCTGGCTGGTAACCACGATTCTGTCGCCACGCTCAATGAATCGCGCGAGCTCCTTTCCTGCCTGAATACGCGGGTGATTGCCACCGTCGGTGAAAACCTTTCTGAACAGATTTTAGTGCTCAGTCAGCGTGACGGGAAACCCGGCGCGATACTGTGCGCTATCCCGTTTTTACGCCCGCGTGATCTGCTCGCCAGCCAGGCGGGACAGTCCGGCAGCGACAAGCAACTGGCATTGCAGGAAGCCATCGCCGCGCATTATGACGCGCTCTGGCAGGCTGCGCAGGCCAGACGTGACGAACTGGGCATGCCGCTGCCTATTATTGCGACCGGCCATCTGACGACTGTCGGCGTCAGTACCTCTGATTCCGTGCGCGACATCTATATAGGTACGCTCGATGCGTTTCCGGCGCAGGCCTTTCCGCCGGTCGATTATGTGGCACTGGGTCATATTCACCGTGCACAATGCGTCGCCAAAACCGAACATATCCGTTACAGCGGTTCGCCGATTGCCCTGAGTTTTGACGAACTGAGCAAAGCTAAAAGTGTGTACTTACTTGATTTTGATGGTGCGACGCTCAACGCCATCGACACACTGGAAATCCCGGTTTTCCAGCCGATGCAGGTAATCAAAGGCTCGCTGGTGGAGATTGAACACCAACTGGCACAGTTCGAAGGCGGTGATCCGGCCAAACCGGTGTGGCTCGATATTGAAGTCTCCACCCAGGATTATCTCAGCGACATCCAGCGACGCATTCAGGCGCTGACGGAAGATCTCCCGGTAGAAGTCGTGCTGTTACGCCGCAGCAAAGAACAGCGAATCAACAGTATTGAGCAGCAGGAAAAAGAAACCCTCAGCGAACTGAGCGTCAGCGACGTGTTTGAACGACGGCTGGCGCTGGAACCGGACCCTGACGAGCCGCGTCAGGCACGGATGCGCACGTTGTTTGCGCAGGTGGTTGAACAGGTTACCAACGGTCAGAACGCGGAGGACAGCGCACAATGAAAATTCTCAGCCTGCGTTTAAAAAACCTGAACTCGCTGGAAGGCGAATGGAAAATTGATTTCACCGCCGAGCCGTTTGCCAGCAACGGATTATTCGCCATCACCGGCCCGACCGGTGCGGGGAAAACCACCCTGCTCGATGCCATTTGTCTGGCGCTTTATCATCAGACGCCACGGCTGAACATTACACCAAGCCAGAATGAACTGATGACCCGCCACACCGCAGAATCGCTGGCCGAAGTGGAGTTTGAAGTCAAAGGTGTGGGTTACCGCGCTTTCTGGAGCCAGCGCCGCGCCAAAAATTCCCCTGACGGCAATCTGCAGGCACCGAAAGTCGAGCTGGCGTTACTGGCCGACGGCAAAATTCTGGCGGATAAAGTGCGCGATAAACTCGATGCCATCGCCACACTGACCGGGCTGGATTTCGGCCGTTTCACCAAATCCATGATGCTTTCACAGGGGCAGTTCGCCGCGTTTCTGAATGCCGATGCCAACGACCGCGCCGAATTGCTGGAAGAACTGACCGGCACCGAGATTTACGGTCTGCTTTCTCAACGCGTGTTTGAG
>NZ_JYDF01000077.1:0-7764 GCF_003263525.1 Rahnella sp. NRRL B-41462
TTTTTTGAACAGACTTACCTATAGCAATAGGGTGTACTCCCGCGCTATACGGCATTTTCAGAGGTTTGACCTTAATCGGATAACCTAAATGCGATACTGCAAGAGCGACAACTTAAAAGCGATAGCCACTGACGCAAAATCAACCCCTTACGAACCAAGATTGGTTAAATAATGCGCTTAACGTACAAAAATTTCCGATCTCCAAACTGACCCCTTGTACGCCGGAACCGCCGAAATTTCCGTCAGGTCACGTATACTCCAACCTGACAGCAGCAAGAGAAACGTCAAGAATGGCACCGCCTCAGCTTCGATACCCATCTCTTAGCGTACAAAAATATCCGTTTCGTGAGCTGACCCCTTCTGGGCTGCGGACTGGCTGGTGCTGGGGCCACTCTACAGCGTCTTAGCCGGGCCTTCGTGGGATGTGGCGGCATGGATTGCGGCGCTGGCCCTGCTGCTGCGCTGGATGCGGGTCTAACTGCCTGCCGCGCTGCGCTTGGCGACTCCCGAAGGGGGCGCGACAGACTGCGCTAGTCGTCCACGTTCGGGACTGTGGCCAGATCCAGAAACACCCTGCAGGATCCGGCCCTAAAACCGCCTCAGAAGCGTTGCAAACTTTCAAGCAGCAAATGCCCTGCCTTGGGCGTTGCAATGCGCCAAAACGCGATACAGGAGGCTTCTTTTGACTGGGATAGTCGTTTTGGTATGCGAAATCGGCTGTTGAACATAAAAGGCGTTATGCGCAGAGTAGCGGATCCACTCTCGCGTAATGGCACTTAGGGATTGTGAGGCATAACGTTTGGTTAAGGGGTGGGCTTTAGCCCGAGCCTGTGAGCACAGCGAACTATTTGAACTACTAGTTAGGGAAGGTGCGAACAAGTGGATCGCACCTTCCCTAAAGCCAATGCCTTTAACCAAAATAAATAACGATAGACACGCTCACGAAACAAGCGAATAACAAATAAAAGTCATCAATGGCTAACATTACTGTTTTTTTGTGATGCCAATCGAAAACTAGTAATTAACATTTCAATAAAAATCAGTGCGGAGAGTATTTTAAATATCACTACAATTCATTTTAGCACGGAATTAACAATCATGAATTTATCTAAACTAATGGCTCCACCACCGCCAAAGCCGTTGTTACCAAAAGAGCAAATAGACAAGGTATACAAAGCCAGTCGTTACAGGGTTTTCTCTAGTATTTTCATTGGCTACATGGGGTACTACCTTGTAAGAAACTCTACGAGCGTTCTATCTGGCATACTGGACATGTCAGCCACGGAGATAGGAATCATATCCTGCGCAGGTTTTTTGGCTTATGGTATATCTAAATTTGTGTCTGGATTGATTTCCGACAGAAGCAATTCAAAAATATTTTTATCGCTTGGATTATTTTTGTCTGGATTGGTAAACTTACTGATTGGTGCAATCCCAGGCATTGTTACATCCGTCATGCTATTTACAATAATGTACTTGATTAACGGATGGATTCAAGGGATGGGGTACCCTCCAGGAGCGAGAACGCTTGTTTTTTGGTATGATCGGAAAGAACGCATATCATGGGCTACCGCATGGAATCTATCGCATAACTTTGGTGGGGCGCTAGCACCAATATTAATTGGACTTAGCTTTGCTTTTGCTGGTGATAGTGCGGTTGAGCAAGTTCAAATGGGATTTATCATTCCTGGCATAGTCTGCATGGCAATGAGCGTCCTAATCTATTTCTTGCAATTGGACACGCCTGCATCGGTAGGTTTACCCAGCGTTGAAGAATGGAGATCTGGTGAAAAAACAAAAGAAGTAATTTCAGAACACCCATCAGTTAAAAGCATAATTTCAGAACATATTGTCGGCAATACAAAACTACTTTATTGCTGTATACATGGCGCATTCATTTACATTTTGCGTTACGGTATTGTAGCGTGGGCACCAAAATTTTTAAGCGCTCCTGTGGAAATTGGAGGGAAAGGGCTGAGCAAGCTATCTTCGATGGGGGGATTTTCTGTTTTTGAAATCGGCGGGATAGCGGGCATGATGCTTGCTGGACTTATCTCTGTTAAAATCTTCAAAAATTCAAAACCATTAACAAACGTGCTATTTTTACTGGTAACAATAATACTTTTGTGGGCTTATTGGATGATTCCAGCAGGGGTTGAATATCAATCACTTAATTATTTTATATTGATTTGTCTTGGCCTCTCCATTTATGGCCCTGTAATGTTTATTGGGTTGTACTCCATGGAGTTGGTACCCAAGCATGTCGCTGGTGCGGCATCTGGTCTTACTGGCACCTTTTCATATCTGTTCGGATCTATTGTAGCTACATTAGGCATGGGAGTTATCGTTGATAACTACGGTTGGGATGCAACATTTATGTTGCTAATTGGCTCAGCTGTTATGGCTATTGTAACCACAGTTCTGAGCAGGGATAAAAGTTTAGAACTCTAATTTTTTAACAAATCGGTCATTCCCTCCCCCCATCAATAGACTCAAGAGAGATGCAATGACCGATTAAGCCACAACATATTTTCCACCAACGAGCACATCTATCAACGCAGCCTAAACGGCCATCCACATACCGTGCATCAGCATCCAACCATCATAACGGCTCATAGGGGGCTATATGGGGGCGCTTCAGAATTCGGAAAAAATCGTACGGTAAGCCGCTGGCATGGCCTTACCTCTCGCAAACGACCTTTTTTGAGATGCGCAGTCAAGCCCACGGCTTACCGTGCTTTAATTTCCGAATTCTGAGGTGACCCCTAAATGCCAGTTATAGGCCAAAAACAGGTTGAAACCATACCCCGCAGTATCCGGCCCTAAAACCGCCTCAGAAGCGTTGCAAACTTTCAGGCGGTAAACGCCCTGCCTTGTGGGTTGGAATGCCCCAAAACGCGATACAGGAGGTTAGTTTTTACTGGAGTGGCTGTTTTGCCATGTGAAATGGGCGATTGAACATAATGGATCTTGCGCGCACCGCCCGAACACCACTCGCCACAAAAAACCGCCGGAACGTCCAAAAGTACGGGTTTTGCTGCCCGCAAACGGGCTGTTCTGGTGTTGCTAGTTTGTTATCAGAATCGCAGATCCGGTTTCAGTCGGTTTGCCGGCTGAAAACGCTATTTCTTCCAGAATTGCCATGATTTTTTCACCACATGAGGTGTCACTGGTTCCGATGTATTCGGCAGTTTAGACTCGATTAGCAGCAAAGCATGTTTGAGATCCTCATTGCGTTTGTCTTTTTCATCGAGTAGTAGCTCTTTCTCACGCAGCAATGCCTTTACGAGTTCTATTTCAGCTTTTAAGGCATAGTTTTCATGTAGCAAATTCTGGTCAGGTAACTGCACAAAATCGCCTGCCAAATGCTGCACAGTACTGCCTGATTGTTCACTGCCAACCTGCTGACCAGTAAATGATCCGAAAACACGTAGAAGCTCTGATGTGTCTAGTTTTGAAGCACCACCGCTATCTGTGCACTTGGTCAGTTTTCCCTGCTTAATGTATGACTGTACTGTTGTGCGGCTTTTTCCAGTTAGTCTGGCTGCTTCGCTTATTGATACTAAAGCCATAGATACCTCAGTTCCGTCCGTACTTAGCTAAAATTTTCTCTAGCGTGGCTCGTTGTTTTTGAGTCAGCCATGTAAATGAGCCGTTGAGATCATACTTACTCTGCATGTCACTCAGGAATTTAGCTTCAAATCCAGTAAGTTGTATTTTCGCAGTTAAAGCATCATGTAATGTTGTTTTTAGCCCCTCATGCAGACGATTTTCAGGCGTTAAACGGATTGAGTTATCTTCTTTTTTTGATATTGGTTCTTTTGCTAGCTCAGTCACAAGGTCAATTTGTTTATCCAGTTCAACTTGGAAGATCAGCGTATCAGCAGGACGACCGCGCTTATCAATAGATAGTTTTATATTGCTATAGGTATTTAAATCTTTTGAAATTGGTTTTAAAACCCAATGATTTAGTAATTTATATTCTGGGTAGCTTTTTTCTAACATTAGCATGAATTTAAACTCATCAATGCTTATTGAAATATTGGCTTTATGTGTTTTTCTTTGCGTTAGTTCTTTTAGCAGCCATTCATAAATGCGCATTGAGTATTTATTTTCAAAGGACTTAACATGCTCGAGGTTGTATTTAATGAATCTCTTTAGGTGAAATAGTAATGGGATTATATATTTACTAAAAACTAAAGTTACCTCTTGTGTTTCCCTATTGAACTCTGCATATTCAGCCCAATTAAAAACACGCATAGATACAGCACCTGTTGGATATATTAATTCAATAGACCGCTTAAATAACTCTCGTGTTGATGTATTTAATCGCCCCCACGCATTCTCATAACTTATCCCCATAAATGAAGAATATTCGGAGCATGAAAATTTAACCGTTCGTTCAGTTTCATCTGGTGTTTCTAATGTAGGGTTTAGCTTTGCAACACAAAACAGGATTAGTTTCGTTTCGTGCTCTGTTAGGTCATAACGACTAACCGCAAGCTCGTTTGCTTTGAATACTACCAATTCAGCCATGACTAAAACCATTGGTTGTGATTTTAAAACAACATAACCCTTCCGATTGGTTATGTCAATTTCATTGTCATAACCTTTTATGTGGTTGTGTGGATTACCTAATTTTCACTTAACCTTTTGAAAGGAGATCCTAATTTTTGCTTAACCTTTCCTAATTTTCACTTAACCTTTCATGTATTTTTTACTTATAAAACAAAACATTAAAATCACTAGAATAAAGAAAGAATAAAAAAGATAAAAAAGAATAGATCCCAGCTTTGTGGATAACTAACCGCCAGTGCCAGTTGAGCGATATGATAAAAGGATGTCGCAAACAGCGTTTGCTCCTCCAAAAAACATACCTTCAAACACGAAAGAATGAGGTAGCACCCTCGCAAGCTCGGGCAAATCGCTGAATATTCCTTTTGTCTCCGACCATCAGGCACCTGAGTCGCTGTCTTTTTCGTGACATTCAGTTCGCTGCGCTCACGGCTCTGGCAGTGAATGGGGGTAAATGGCACTACAGGCGCCTTTTATGGATTCATGCAAGGAAATCTACCCATGACACAAGAAAAGCCCGTCACGGGCTTCTCAGGGCGTTTTATGGCGGGTCTGCTATGCGGTGCTGTCAGACTTCTTGCTGTTCAGCAGTTCCTGACCTCTGATTTTCCAGTCTGACCACTTCGGATTATCCCTCGACAGGTCATTCAGACTGGCTAATGCACCCAGCAAGGCAGCGGTATCATCAACAGGCTTCCCCGTCTGGCTGTCAACCAGACCCGCCAGGATAAGCAGTCCGGCTGACTGGTACAGCGCATGGTCACGGGCTTTACGGGCGGCTCTGGCTTCTGCCCGTTTTTCGGCCTGTATCAGATTCATGACTTTTGCTCTGGCTTCCTGCGCTTTTTCTGCTGCCTGTTCAGCCTTCATCAGCAGGGACAGCGTTTTGATATCCTGCGCTGTTTTATCCGCTTTATCCGTCAGTATCAGCATGAGTTTCTGCTGTTCATTCGGCGACTTTAAGCCGCGAATGTACTGCACTCTGTCTGCTGCCCATTTTTCCTGTTTTTCGCTTTTAGCCATGACTGTTTTATCCTCTGAATGTTGATGTGGAAATTATGGTCAGGAATGGCGGCCGAGGTCAAATGCAGGTAGAATCACTGATAAGCTTTTTATTATCAGTGCGCACTTAGACGTTTCTTCACTTCGTTCAGAAACGGTGCGCGCCTTCAGCGGGATAAAAACACGATGGCCTCCTATCACCTCAGCGTAAAAACCGGCGGGAAAGGCAGTGCCTCTCCCCATGCCGATTATATTTCGCGTGAGGGAAAGTATGCCCGTGAAAAAGACTCCGACCTTGAGCACAAGGAGTCCGGTAATATGCCTGCGTGGGCAGCGCATAAACCGTCTGAGTTCTGGAAAGCTGCTGACACGTCTGAACGTGCCAACGGCTGTACCTACCGTGAAATCGAGATTGCCCTGCCGCGTGAGCTGAAACCCGAACAACGCCTTGAACTGGTCCGCGATTTTGTCCGGCAGGAAATCGGCGACCGTCATGCGTATCAGTTCGCCATTCATAATCCGAAAGCGGCGATAGCCGGCGGCGAGCAGCCGCACGCGCATATCATGTTCTCTGAGCGGATGAATGACGGTATCGACCGTGACCCGCAGCAGTATTTTAAGCGAGCTAACAGCAAAGCCCCTGAGCGCGGCGGTGCGAAAAAGGCACGTTTCGGGGAAACGCCGACAGAACGCAAAGAGCACCTCGTCGCCCAGCGGGAACGCTGGGCTGACCTACAGAATAAGCACCTTGAACGGTATCAGCATACCGACCGCGTTGATGCACGCTCACTCAAAGCTCAGGGCATTGAGCGTGAGCCTGAGCGGCATCTTGGCGCGGGACAGGTTCAGCGGTTCGATACTGCGCAGTTACAGGCCATCCTTGAGCGCAGGGACGCTGAAAGGCAGGCGGAGCAGTCTCGTGATGAACGTGACAGTGTGATTGACGTGACCACCTCGCTACGGGAAGCCATCAGCGAGCGGGATAACCTGACGATAAAACAAGAGCAGAAGCCTGAACCTGCGCAGGAAGACACTTCCGGCAGGGTTTTCGATTTTGAGAAAGAGCCGGAGAAGCTGAACGCACGGGTCAGTGATGCGCTGAAGGACGTACAGGACGAAATCGACCTTCAGTCCCTTGTGAACGAGACAATGGCGGAGTTTCAGGGGATACATCAGGAAATGGAGCGACTGGCAGAAAAACAGCGTCAGCAGGAGAAAGAACAGCAGAGACTCGCCGAACAGACACGACAGAAGCCGGATAAAGGCTGGTCATTTTCACGATAGACAGGATTTTTCATGAGCGACGAAATTAAACAAATCGCTGCCCTCATCGGGCATCATCAGGCGCTGGAAAAGCGTGTTACCTCTCTGACTGAGCAGTTTCAGGACGCCTCAGCACAATTACAGCAGCAGAGTGACACGCTGAGCAGGCTCATTCGTGAGCTGGACAGCGCGTCCGGTAATATGACTGAAACCGTCAGGCAATCTGTTCATGCCGCGCTCATTCAGGTTGAGAAAGAGCTGAAACAAGCCGGATTAGCACAGCAGAAACCGGCGACAGAAGCGCTTAATCAGGCTACCGATACGGCGAAGGCGATGATCCATGAAATGCGACGCGAGATGTCGCGCTATACGTGGAAATCCGCGATTTATCTCGTGCTGACGATATTTTTCGTCATGGCTGCCTGCGTGACGGCATTTACGTGGTTTATGAATGACGGGTACAGCCAGATTGCTGAAATGCAGAGGATGGAAGCGGTCTGGCAAAAGAAAGCCCCGCTGGCTGACATATCGCGCTGTGACGGAAAGCCCTGCGTTAAGGTGGACACTCGCACTACGTATGGTGATAAAGGGGATAAAGAGAATACCTGGATGATTATTAAGAAATAACATCATAGAGCACAGAACGCTGTGCGTCGATCTCCGGCGGAGAAAGCATTAATTAAACGTGTCGGGGGGATCTGATAGGGGTCAGTTTGGATATAGAGAATTATTGTACGGTAAGCCTGTTTTTTGAACAGACTTACCTATAGCAATAGGGTGTACTCCCGCGCTATACGGCATTTTCAGAGGTTTGACCTTAATCGGATAACCTAAATGCGATACTGCAAGAGCGACAACTTAAAAGCGATAGCCACTGACGCAAAATCAACCCCTTACGAACCAAGATTGGTTAAATAATGCGCT
>NZ_JYDF01000078.1:0-8973 GCF_003263525.1 Rahnella sp. NRRL B-41462
CCCTGGTTTACACGCATGCGCGCATCCACCACGGTAAAACCGGCTGCCGTCGCGGCCTGCGGTGCTATGCCGTACAGCCAGATCTTTTTGCCTTTTTTCAGCGGTAATATATCATCGGTATTTTGCAGCAATACCAGTGAATGTCCCTGCGCCGAATTGGCTTCTTTTTGCCAGTCTGCGCGCCCGACGGTTTGGGTGGCTTTCTGCACATCGACATACGGATTTTCAAACAGTCCGGTCTGGAATTTTTGCTCAAGAATACGCACAACAGATTCATTCAGGCGCTGTTCAGTCAGTTGCTTTTCATGCACTGCGCTGACCAGCAACTGTGAGTCGGTCACGCCGCCAAACTGATCGACACCCGCCAGCACCGCCTTCACGAAACGCTGTTGCGGCGTCAGATTTTCGACACCCCACGACATGCCACCGGGCACCGGTTCTTTACCTTCCGGCGAACCGTTCAGGCATTCGTTTTCGCAATTGCTGGTGATCAGCCAGTCGCTGAGAATGACGCCTTTGAAACCGTATTGTCCGCGCAGAATGTCGGTCAGCAACTGATGACTGAATCCGGCACCGACCTGTTCGAGCGGTTTGCCGTCCACGGAAACATTTTTCAGGATTGAATATGTCGGCATGACGCTGGCGACCTTGGCTTCAAACGCGCCGGTAAACGGATAGATGTGTTCTTTGAGATTATTGCCGGGGAAGACGGCGTTTTTGCCGTAGACGTTATGGCTGTCAAAACCGTTCTCAGCCGCGCCATAGCCGACCCAGTGTTTGACCACGGAAATCACGCTGCCCTGATTTAACCCGTCAGGACCGTTTTGCATCCCTTCGATATACCCGCGCACCATGTTATGCACCCGTGTCGGATCTTCGCCGAAGGTGCCACTGATACGCGCCCAGCGCGGCTCTGTTGCCAGATCGGCTTGCGGTGAAAGTGCCTCACGAATACCGACGGCCAGATATTCCTGACGGACGATATCGGCGTAACGGCGGGTGAGTTTCTCATTGCCAATCGCCGCCAGTCCTAAGGTTTCCGGCCACTGGGTGAATTTACCGGAAGAGGTACTCGCACCGACCAGATACTCGAATGAGTTACGCGGGTCGCTGCTGACGGTGACCGGAATACCCAGGCGCGTCTTTTCGGCAATCTGCTGCAGTTTATTGTTTTCTTCCGCCATCATGGCGGGGTCGTTCGCCGAAAGCCGGGTGATCAGGCTGTTGACCTTCGCGCCGGCAATCATCTTTTCCGCCGCTGCCATGTCATAATGCGTGCCTGCGCCGATCGGGCTGTTGGCCGTCGGTGCCGAGCCATGCATCATCACCCCGGCTTTTTCCTCCAGCGTCATGCGTTTCACCAGATCCGCTGCTCGTTCTTCCGGCGTCAGTCGCCAGTCTTCATAAGGTTCCAGTTTCCCGGAATGATCGAGATCTTTGAACTGTAAGCCGTCGACAGTCAGCAGCGTCACTTCGCGCTGGCTAAGTTCCGGTTGATTATCGGCGGCAAAAACAGAAGGTGAGGAAAGCAGCAGGGCAGCGACAGCAAGGCTCAGAGGTTTGATTTTCATCATCGTCCTTAATGGTTGATAACTATAGAAGAACTCAATTCCCAATCAATAACCTATTTGCCAGCTGAATGTTGCGATCTGCTTCGCAATGATGTCAGCCGAATGCCAGTCCGAGCACCGCGCCAACGGCCAGTACCCATAACGGGTGGATACGCTTACTGAGCGCCAGCAGGGTACACAAGGCGATCACCCCCGCAAGCGTCAGCGTGGTGGCTGAGGCTTTGGCGATCAGTAATCCGCTCGACACCACCAGCCCGACCGTCACCGGCACCAGCCCGCGTTGCACTATCTGCCGCCACGGACGGTCTTTGTAACGTTTCCAGCCGCCCATCACGACAAGTGTAATGATTGACGACGGACCAAATTTTGCCAGAGAAGACACCAGCAATCCTGACCATCCGGCAACCTGCCAGCCAATCAGCGGCACGATCATCATATTCGGGCCGGGAGCGGCCTGTGCCAGGGCGAACAGCGCACTGAACTCCTGCGCACTCATCCAGTGATGCACCTGCACCACTGCACGTTGCATCTCAGGCAGAATGGTATTTCCGCCACCAAATGCCAGCACGGAAAGTTCGGTAAATAACAGGGCAAGAGAAAGTAAAACTGGCATCAGAATTTACTCCTCGCGCAGATGAAAATACTGACCGGGGCCAGCACCAGCATGACCGGCAGCATCGGGATCCGGAACACGGCAATTGCCATTACGCCGACGGCAACCAGCAAAAGTTGCAGCCATTTCCCCCGCAAAGGAGCAAGCATTTTGATGCCGGTCGAGAGCAGTAAACCGGCCGCCGCCGCCGCCATCCCGGCGAACAGATGTTCCACCAGCGGTTCATTCTGATAACGTGCATACACCAGGCCGAGCAGCACCACACAAATCGTCGGCGCGAGAATAAGTCCGAGTAGCGCCGATAATGCGCCGCGTAATCCGCGGAACTCCATCCCCAGTGCGACCGACAGGTTAATGATGTTGCCGCCGGGTAAAAACTGGCACAACCCGAGCAACTCGGTGAACTGAGCGGCGGTCAGCCAGTGGCGTTTATCCACCAGCATGTGTCGCGCCATCGGCAGCACGCCACCGAAACCGGTCAGGCCAAGGACGAAAAAGCCCATAAACAGTTGCCTGCAATCGGGTTGTGGCGCGGTATTTTCTTCTGTCTCAGGCATTAATTTTTCCTGCGTTTGCGCTGACATTTTCACACTCTCCCTCAAAAGTAATCCAAAGCCGCCAGAGGCGTAAATTCTGTTAAGGATCATGCGCGTGGATGTGCCATGATGTCTAATGCATTTATTAATGGCTAAAGATACCCTGAAGGTATGGTTATGATTGAACTGAAACGTCTGAATGCGTTTGTTACCGTGGTGGAAGCGGGCAGCATTACCCGCGCCGCAGAATTGCTGTTTATTCAACAGCCGCCGCTGACGCGCCTGTTACAGGGACTGGAGCAGGAATTTGGCATCCCTTTATTACAACGCTTGCCGCGCGGGGTGATCCCGACCGAAGCGGGTGAAGTGTTAGTGCAGGAAGCCCGTGCCGTGCTGGCACGTGCCGCTCAGCTCAGCGCTGCCATGCACCGTGCCGCGCAGGGCGAACAGGGTCGGATCCGCATCGGTTTCACCAGCTCGGCCGCGCTGCATACTTTTGTGCCCGCGCTGTTGCGCCGTTATCGGGAAATTTATCCGGCCGTCAGCACTCAGCTTGAGGAAAGTGGCAGTGGCGAATTGCTGGCCGCCGTGGTGGCGGGCGAGCTGGATGTCGCTTTTGTGCGCATGCGGGTCAAAGATATGCCGGAGTTAGAGATGGAAAAGGTACTGGAGGAACCGATGTGGGTGGCGGTTCCGGCCGGACACAAACTGGCGTCGCAACCAGCCAGTCAGCCACTCAGACTCGAAGATCTGAGTAACGAGCCTTTTGTATTATACCGCCGTCGCGCCGGTCAGGGATTGTACGATGCCATACTGGCGGCGTATGTGCGTGCCGGTTTCAGTCCGCATATCGTGCAGGAAGCGCCACGTTTAACCTCTTGTCTGAGCCTGGTCGGCGCCGGACTGGGGATTTCTATTGTGCCGGAATCCATGACCCGGCTGGGCGGGGACGGGGTGATATTTTTGCCGCTGGACGCCGCGACACAACTCAGCGCACCGTTATATCTCGCGCGGCGCGAAGACAGCCATTCATCGGCTATAATCAATACGTTTTGCGATCTTGTAAAATCGCAACTGACGGCTCATTAAAGGTGCTGCTCGGAAATGTGTTTCTGGGTGGATTCCAGTGTAATGCCGTCGGATTCGATGGCGCTGAGCAGGGAATCGAGCAGGCCGGGGAAGCGGGCATCCAGATCTTCGCGGCGCAGCGAAAGCAAATTGGCACGACCGTCAGGGCGCTGCCAGATAACGCCGCTGTCACGCAATACGCGCCAGTGGTGCGTCAGCGTCGATTTTGACAGGCCCTGTAATAAGGTTCCGCAAGGATGCTCGCCACCTTTTGCCAGGGTGCGCACCACGGCCAGACGTAACGGATTACCCAGCGCAGTCAGAACATTTTCGAGGCGGATCTGCTCGCGCTCAGGATGGTTGGCTATCATATTGTTCCTTTACTTTAACGACGCTCATCGGCGGCCGCGCAATATAGCCTATCCCTCTGCTGCTGTACAACGCGACGGCCTCTGACCAATTTCATCGATAGAATAAATTTATTGTACGAATATACACGTACAATTGTAGTATACTCTCCGCATTAAGAAGTTTAGTACTCATTACTTTGTGACGGGACGTGAAAACCACTCTCCGCCAACTTAGCCATCAACCAGTAAGGACGTTATATGGCTCGCAAAACGCCAATCGAGCGCTACCGCAATATCGGTATCTCAGCACACATCGACGCAGGTAAAACCACCACCACCGAGCGTATTCTTTTCTATACCGGCATGAATCATAAGCTGGGAGAAGTGCATGACGGCGGTGCGACCACAGACTGGATGGCTCAGGAACAGGAACGCGGCATTACCATTACGTCAGCCGCCGTGACCTGTTTCTGGCGCGGGATGGATCACTCCTTCGATGAGCACCGCATTAACATTATCGACACCCCGGGGCACGTGGATTTCACCATTGAGGTGGAGCGTTCCATGCGCGTTCTCGACGGTGCGGTGATGGTGTACGACGCCGTGGGCGGCGTGCAGCCACAGTCTGAAACCGTCTGGCGTCAGGCCAATAAATACAAAGTGCCGCGTCTGGCGTTCGTCAACAAAATGGACCGTCAGGGCGCAGATTTCTTCCGTGTCCGCCAGATGATGGTGGACCGGCTGAAAGCCAATCCGGTGCCGATTGTCATTCCGATCGGTAAAGAAGAGCATTTCACCGGCGTGGTGGATTTGCGCAAAATGCGCGCCATTTTATGGGATGACGCGACACAAGGTATGACCTTTACCTATGAAGCGATCCCGGCAGAATTGCAGGCTCTGGCAGAAGAATGGCGCGAGAAAATGGTGTCGGCAGCCGCTGAAGCTAATGACGCGCTGATGGATAAATATCTCGAAGAAGGCACGCTGACTGAGGATGAAATTACCGAAGGGCTGCGTCTGCGCACTATCGCCGGTGAAATCCAGCCGATGCTGTGCGGCAGTGCGTTCAAGAATAAAGGCGTGCAGCGTATGCTCGATGCCGTGATCGAACTGATGCCTTCTCCGCTGGATATTCCACCGGTGGCGGGCACAGACGAAGACGGTAACGACGTTTTCCGTCACTCTGATGACAACGAGAAGTTTTCGGCGCTGGCATTCAAACTGATGACTGACCCGTATGTCGGCCAGCTGACGTTTGTCCGTGTTTATTCCGGCGTGCTGAAAAAAGGCGACAGCGTGTATAACCCGGTGCGCGGCAAGAAGGAACGTATTGGCCGTATCGTGCAGATGCATGCCAATGACCGTATCGAGATTGACGAAATTCGTGCTGGTGATATCGCCGCCTGTGTGGGGCTGAAAGATGTGACGACAGGTGAAACACTGTGTGATCCTTCGGACATCATTACGCTGGTGCGCATGGAGTTCCCGGATCCGGTGATTTCGCAGGCCATCGAGCCGAAGACTAAAGCCGATCAGGAGAAAATGGGCATCGCGCTGTCACGGCTGGCGTCAGAAGACCCGTCGTTCCGTATCCGCACCGATGAGGAATCCGGCCAGACGATCATTTCCGGTATGGGCGAATTGCATCTGGAAATCATCGTCGACCGTATGAAACGGGAGTTCGGTGTGGAAGCCAACATCGGTAAACCGCAGGTAACGTACCGTGAAACGGTGCGCAAAACGGTGACTGATGTCGAAGGGAAATTTGTGCGTCAGTCCGGCGGTAAAGGTCAGTACGGCCACGTGGTCTTCACGCTCGAACCATTGCCGGCAGGCACAGGTTTTGAGTTTGTGGATGCGACCAAAGGTGGCGTGGTGCCGCGCGACTATATCCCTGCGGTTGAAAAAGGGGTCACGGAAGCGCTGAACAACGGCATTCTGGCCGGTTATCCGGTGGTCGATGTGAAAGTGACGCTGACCTTTGGTTCCTATCACGAGGTCGATTCCTCGGAAATGGCGTTCAAAATGGCGGCGATCTTTGGTTTCAAAGAAGCGGCGAAACGTGCCGATCCGGTGATTCTGGAACCGATGATGAAAGTGGAAGTGGAAACGCCGGAAGAGTATGCCGGTGGCGTGATGGGCGATTTATCGTCGCGTCGCGGTACGGTGCAGGGCATGGAAGAAATCGCGGGCGGTGGCGGTAAAATTATCAAAGCCGAAGTGCCGCTGTCTGAAATGTTCGGTTATTCCACCGTTTTGCGGTCGATGTCGCAAGGTCGTGCAACCTACAGCATGGAGTTCAATCACTATGCCGAGGCACCGCGCAATGTGGCCGAAAACATTATTGCGTCGCGTGGTAAATAAGCAAAACCGGCGTAATCTCCGTCAGAGACAAAACGGTCCGCAAGGGCCGTTTTTTTTGGTCGTAGAAAAGACAGCTGAAATTACTAAAGGAACTTGTGATGACGTGCTTAGTAAAAGGAATTAAAGAAAACCCGGCGATTTTTGTAAAAGACGCTAACAGTTTAGAAACAAACCAAAGTCTCCAAACTGATTCCTGGGAACAATCAGAAAACGCAGAAGCTATTGATACATGTAATGAATTTACAAGTAGAGCAGGGCTGTTTTCAGAGGGGCGTGGCGTGCTTTAACAGGCCTGTAAGGAATTTAAGGCGCAGAATTCTGCGCCTTATTTTACGCGGTTATTTAGCTGACCAGTTTACTGACGATGGTCGCCACATGTTTGCCCTGATGTACGGCAATCCGTAGTTCTTCTGCGCTCGGCTGGCGCGAGCCGTCGCCACCGGCGATGGTGGTGGCACCATAAGGTGTACCGCCGCGAACCTGAGAAATATCGAACAGTTCAGGTGTGGTGTAACCGATTGGAACGATAATCATGCCGTGGTGGGCGAGGGTGGTCCAGGTTGACGTAATGGTCATTTCCTGACCGCCGCCGGTGCCGGTTGAGCTGAATACACTGGCGACTTTGCCTGCCAGTGCGCCTTTGGCCCACAGGCCGCCGGTCTGATCAAGGAAAGTGCGCATCTGGCCAGTCATGTTACCGAATCGGGTCGGTGTGCCGAAGATGATGGCATCGTAATCGCCGAGTTCTGCGGGGGAAGCGACTTCTGCCGTCTGACCGGTTTTACCACCGGCAGCCTTAAAGGCTTCTTCCGGCATGGTTTCAGGGACGCGTTTTATTGTGACTTCAACCCCGGGTACGCTGCGTGCGCCTTCTGCAACACTTTGCGCCATCGTTTCAATATGACCATACATGGAATGATAGAGAACCAGTACTTTTGCCATCTTTAACTCCTGTTGAGGTGATGTTTTTACCGTATCCTGCCGGGTTTTGGAGCCGGTAATACGGGCGAAAAATTCGCTTAAAAATCCCACGTTTACTCCTGCGCCTGTAAGGCGTTAGTCATGAGCAAGAGAGTCCATCGTCCGCGCATAAGGCGTGAGTTACAAACGCAAATTTTTGAACAGACTCATCAATTAATTAGGGCAAAGGTGCAGAGAAGGTGGGTTTCGCACCTCTATATACTAGAACAGAAGTGCGGGACTGGCGGGAGAGGAGGGCAGGAGATATAAAAACGTAGTCAGAGTGCATTATTCTCTTTCTTTTTCCCAACTGACCAGAATTGAGATTTCATCAGGTTGCGCGATGAATTTACTGAGTGTGGCGGTATGACCGTCTTTCATCATGACCGATACAGCGACGCCGGTCACCCCGTCGGTCAGCGGGGTTTCCTCAACGCGCTGTAACATTTTCAGGCAGGTATATTGCTGCCCCGGTGGCAGATGTCTGAACTGATCGGTGTGGTGCTTTTTCATATCGGCGTCCTTCCATAAATTTGCCCGTCACGCATCAGAACCAGCTTGTGCGTGCGCTTGTAATAAATCGCTGTGAAAACGCCTTTGCGATAGACCTGAGCATCTGCGTTATCTTCATCAAGATATGCGGCGGTCCCTTCGATATATCCCTGTTTATCCGCAGGAAAGATTTTGACGTCGATACCTTTAATACGCGCATGCACGATCTTTTTAGCGGCCTGGGCATATTGCGTGGAGGCATTTTCCATTGCCTGCTTAAGGGCAACACTCTGAATGGCGGTCTGACGATTTTGTTCAGCCATATAACAGGTATCTTTGGAGACGCCCTGTGACTGGCAGTCAGCCATTCTTGAAGCCTGAGTAGAGCAACCGGAAAGCAGGATAATGGCTGCAAAAACGATAAATTTTTTCATTGAGATTTACCTGAAAGGGAAGAACGGGGGACGGAGCCCCCGGAACGATTTACCAGCCAACGCTCACGCCAGCGCCATAACCAAAGTTACTTTGCGTGTCGTCGGAGACTGACATTTTGACAATGGTGGATCTGCTGGCATGGAATGAAGCGCCAACGGACAGGGCGTTTTGCGCATCATAACCGCCGACACCGGCACCCACCGCGAACTGTTGGGATTCCTGCACCTGAGGGATATTGGCCTGCGCCATAGCGGAAGCCGATCCGGCAGCGGCTTCTTTTTTGTTGTCATCAACCTCAGATTTTAACGCGGAGAATTTTGAGTTGGTGTAGTCCTGAGACTTCTGCAACACCTGAGCATCTGCGGCAGCACGGCTGTGAGATTCAGAGAGAATTTCGGCGTGATTTTGTTCAGCTTCGGCATTCAGGGCAGTGATCTGTTGGTCGTAATAGCTTGAACGAACCCTTATATCTTGTGAATAGGGGGAGGAGCCGGGCTGCGATGTAATCCCCTGTTTTTTGGGAATAACAGGATTCTGCTGCTCTGTCGTGTTAACACTAACGGGATTCCCGGTAGGGTCATTTT
>NZ_JYDF01000079.1:0-13734 GCF_003263525.1 Rahnella sp. NRRL B-41462
CTTTAATACCCCACCCCAACCCTCCCCTTCGCAGGGGAGGGAGTCAGACCCGTTTTAGCCGATACAAACAATGTTCCCGCAACCAGTGCCCTTCCTCAATCACCGGATGCATGAAGTTCTCTTCGGGATCGCACACCATTCCCAGCTTTTTCATCACTGCCTGTGAGCGGACATTCGGCAGCGCTGTAAATGCCACAATTTCGTTGAGCCCTAGCTGAATAAACCCGGCATCCAGCGCAGCGCGGGAAGCTTCGGTGCAAAAACCCTGTCCCCACGCATCCGCCCGTAAACGCCAGCCGACTTCAACGCACGGGTTGAACGGCAGGTTATATCCCGGTGTATGCAACCCGACGAAGCCCATAAACTCGCCGGTTTCACGTAACTCAACCACCCAGATCCCCCACCCACGTTCAGTGATCAAATCCCGACAGCGGATCGCCATTTCATCACTTTTTTCACGGGCCAGCACTGACGGGAAAAATTCCATCACCTGCGGATCAGCGTTCATGGCGGCAAAAGGTTCAAAATCTTTATCCTGCCACTGGCGCAAAATCAGTCGCGATGTGGTGATAGCCAGCGGCGGCGATGCAACGGGGACGGTAAAAGACTGCATAAACAACTCCTTTTTTATGGCAGACATGGGTTAAAAGTAAATTCTGGTATTTCCTGTTAATGATATTTATAACAATAATAAATAATTCCGGAGCTGCCATTATGATTTTTCACCGCTATCACGGACTGGGTAACGATTATCTGGTCTGCCATCACCGCGTCGCCGCCCTGCTCAGTAACCAGCAAATCCGGCGCATCTGCGATCGTCATTACGGCATCGGTTCCGACGGTTTGCTGATCGACAATGACGATGCAGATATCCCCTCCCTGCGTATTATCAATCCTGACGGTTCAGAAGCTGAGAAAAGCGGCAACGGTCTGCGTATTTACGCCCGTTATCTGTTTGATATTGGCCGCGTCGCGCATGAGCCGTTTCTGGTGAATACACCGGGCGGGCAAGTGTGTTGTGAAGTCACCGACGGCGCCCATCAGGTGATTGTGGATATGGGGCAGGCAAAATTCTCGCCAGCCGCTTTACCCGCCAGTGTAGAAGGCGATGAAGCTCTCGCGCTACCCATCGTCGCGGGCGGGCATAATCTCAGTGCGACGCTGGTATCCATGGGCAATCCGCACTGCGTGATCCGGGTGGACAAACTGGATCTGGATTTAGTAAAGCAACTCGGCTCAGAGATTGAAACGCTGGCGATTTTCCCGAAACGTACCAACGTGCAGTTCGCGCAAGTCCTTGATCGCAATAATATCAGCATCGGCATCTGGGAGCGCGGCGCGGGTTATACGCTGGCTTCCGGCAGCAGCAGTTGCGCGGCAGCCAGCGCGATGCGCAAACTCGGGCTGGTGGATGACCATGTCACGGTACAGATGCCGGGCGGAAAACTCGCCATCAGTTTCAGCGGCGACTTTCAGGTCAACATGCGTGGCCCGGTGCAGAAAATTGCCATAATTACCCTCGATAACGACTGCTTCCGGGATATGCCGGCATAGCATTCTGACCTGCTGGACGTTCCCGACTCACCTCCCTTGTATGAAACTCTCCTGACGGCAGCCTGTCTGCCGCTCTTTCTGCACGCCCCCTATAAACAAAACTCATACCTGCATAATGATTTTATGGCAGACAGCATGCTTTGCAGCCCCTAAGTTGGTTATCAGGAAACACAACAATGAATAACCAACTTACTGTTTAATAAATAAAATAATACTTATAAAAACCTCTCACGGCCGTTTTCTGTGCTTAACCGGTCAGTGAAATTTTGTTCAAAGTTTTAATCCGATCACATATTAATAAAAAAAACAGAGAGCGTACCCTATGAGCAACAACACCATCGTGGATGTGAAAACGTGGATAGACGAACGCCCGATATCGAAATATCAATGGGTGGTTTTGTCACTGTGTTTCATCATCATCATGTTCGACGGTTATGACGCCGCGGTGATGGGCTTTATCGCCCCGGCGCTGATCGAAGACTGGGGCATCAGCCGTGCGGAAATGGGGCCGATCCTGGGTGCCGCCATGTTTGGCGTGGCGATCGGCGCGCTGATTGCCGGACCGAACGCGGATCGCTTTGGCCGCAAGCGGGTGCTGATGTGGTCGATTCTGTGTTTTGCCCTGTTCAGTCTGCTGAGTACCTTTGCCCGCACGCCGATGGAAATGGCAATCCTGCGTTTTCTCACCGGTCTCGGCTTAGGCGCGGTCATGCCTAATACCGTGACGCTGGTGTCGGAATACATGCCCGAACGCCGCCGCAGCCTGATGATCACTGTGATGTACAGCGGCTTTAACGTCGGTTCCGGCGCGGGGGGATTTGTCGCGGCCGGTCTGTTGCCGCACTTTGGCTGGAAAGCAGTAATTTTTGCCGGTGGGATTTTGCCGCTGCTGATGCTGCCGTTACTGCTGTGGATCCTGCCGGAATCCGCCATGTACATGGTGGTGCGTAACGTCGCGAAAGAAAAAATTGCCAAAGTGCTGACCCGCGCCGGGGGTGTTTTCAGCGAAGGAACCAAATTTGTGCTCAAGGCGCCGGTTATTCAGAAAAAAGCCAAAGTATTCCAGCTTTTCACCAACGGCTACGCCAAAGGCACGATGGTGTTGTGGGTCACTTACTTCATGGGCCTGTTCGTGATTTATCTGCTCAACGGCTGGTTGCCAACCATTATGCGTAACGGCGGTTTCTCGCTGGAACGCGCGGCTATCGTCGCCGGTTTGTTCCAGTTGGGCGGCACTTTCGGCGGCCTGATGGTCGGCGGGCTGATGGACAGATTCACCGCCAAACGTGTCATTGCGGGTTTCTACATGATGGGCGTGATCAGCCTGCTGTCGCAAGGTATTGGCAACTTTGGCCCGGATATTCTCGCCCTGCTGGTGTTCATCAGCGGTGTCTGTATCAACGGCGCACAGACCGGTTTGCAGGCGTTTTCGCCAGCCTTCTATCCGACCGAAATGCGTGCCACCGGCGTCTGCTGGATGCACGGTATCGGCCGCAGCGGCGCGATTATCAGTTCATCGATGGGCGGCGTTCTGCTGGGTGTTTTCTCCGGCCAAAACATGATCTTTATTATTCTGGCGCTGCCTGCGTTGCTGGCAGGGCTGAGCATTCTTTTACACCGCGCGGCGCACCCGGCCGAGATGATCAAAGGTGTTGATATTACCGACATCCCGGAGTTGTCGCGCACCATGAATATCCGCTAGTCTCCGGATTAGCCACCTGATAATTAGAAACATATTCATCACCATAAATAATGCGGCGCGACGTGCGTGTCGCAGTTACCCTACAAAAAGTATTGAGGATTTAAGATGGCGAAAATCATAGGCGGTTTAGCAGTTTCACATACCCCGACCATCGGTTTTGCGGTTGACCATAACAAGCAGGAAGAAAGCGCCTGGGCGCCGATTTTCGAGAGCTTTGCGCCGATGCAAAAATGGCTGGATGAGAAAAAACCGGACGTGCTGGTCTACATTTTCAACGACCACGTGACCTCGTTCTTCTTCGATCACTATTCCGCCTTTACGTTAGGTATCGACGAGCAGTATGAAGTGGCCGATGAAGGCGGCGGCCCGCGTGACCTGCCTGCGGTCAAAGGCCATGCGGCGCTGTCTCAGCATATCGGTGCCAGCCTGATGGCGGATGAATTCGATATGTCTTTCTTTCAGGATAAGCCGTTGGATCACGGTTTGTTCTCGCCGCTTTCTGCCCTTCTCCCGCATGAAGGCGGCTGGCCGACACAAATCGTTCCGCTGCAAATCGGCGTATTACAGTTCCCTATTCCCGCCGCCCGCCGCTGCTACAAACTCGGTCAGGCGCTGCGCCGTGCGATTGAAAGTTTCCCGGAAGATTTAAACGTGGCGATTGTCGCCACCGGCGGCGTGTCGCATCAGGTTCACGGCGAACGCTGCGGGTTTAACAACCCGGACTGGGATGAGCAATTTGTCGATATGATCGTCAACGACCCGGAACGTCTGACCGAAATGACGCTGGCTGAATTCGCCACGCTGGGCGGCATGGAAGGCGCGGAAGTGATCATGTGGCTGGTGATGCGCGGTGCGCTGTCAGCCAATGTGAAGAAACTGCATCAGGCTTATTACCTGCCGTCGATGACCGGTATCGCCACGCTGATCCTCGAAAATCAGTCGCGTGAAGCACCGTATGATGTGCAACAGCGCCAGCGTGACAAAATCGCGCAACAAATGGCGGGCGTTGAAAAGCTGCCGGGCACCTATCCGTTCACCCAGGCACGCAGTCTGAAAGCGTTGCGCATCAACCGTTTCCTGCACCGTCTGATCCAGCCTGCATGGCGTGAACGTTTTCTTATCGATCAACATGCGCTGTTTACCGAAAACAAGCTGACGGACGAGGAACAGCAACTGCTGCGCGAACTCGACTGGCGCGGCATGATCCATTACGGCGTCAGTTTCTTTCTGCTGGAAAAACTCGGCGCGGTAGTCGGTGTGTCCAACTTACATATTTATTCCGCGATGCGGGGCGAATCGCTGGAAGAATTCCAGAAAACCCGCAATCAGCAAGTTCTCTATTCAGTAGCAGGTAAAGCGAAAGCATGACAATTTTTGATCAACCTAAGATCGACACCCATCACCACGTGTTTGATCCGGCGCGCTTTCCGTACCTGCCGGACACGCCGTATCGTCCGGAAGGTCACGAGATTGGCACCACCGAGTATTACCGTGCCGTGATGCAGGCGTACAACATCCGCCACTCGCTGATTGTCGGCCCGACCTCGGGATATAACACCGACAGTGCGTGTCTGCTGGATGCGCTGCAAAAAGGCAACGGGCGCTTCAAAGGCATTGCCGTGGTGCCGTTTGACATCGGCATTGAGCGGCTTGCAAACCTGAAAAATGCCGGTGTGGTCGGAATTGCCATGAACGTCGCGATGCTCGGCACGGAGCCGTTTTTGCATCTCGACGGCCTGATGGGGCGTCTTGCCGAACTGGATATGTTCGCCGCCATTCAGGTGCAAAACGATCAGCTTCTGGCATTGTTGCCGCTGATTAACCGTACCCGCGCACGGCTGCTGATTGATCACTCCGGGCGACCTGACGTCACGCAGGGGCTGCAACAACCGGCTTTTCAGGCACTGCTCAGCCTCGCTGACCAGCAAAGAGCCTGGGTAAAACTCTCAGGCTTAGCGAAATTCAGCCGTCAGCCTTTCCCGTATCAGGACGGGCACGCCTACCAGCACGCCCTGCTGGATGCCTTCGGCGCGGAGCATTGCATGTGGGGTTCCGACTGGCCGTTCCTGCGGGCGGAGCACCGGATGGATCTCGGTACGTTACTGATGCTGGTCGGACAATTATTTCCTGATGAAAAGATCCGCCAGCAGATTTTGTGGCAGACCCCGAAAGATTTGTTTGGATTTACGGATTACTGAAAAAAGGCAGACACTGATGAACTACAACATTGCCGTATTCAACGGCCCGAATCTCAATTTACTGGGCACCCGTGAACCGGAAACCTACGGTCACGACACGCTGGCGACCATCGAAAAGCTTTGTCATCAGACTGGCGAAAACTGCGGCGCAAAAATCGAATTCTTCCAGACCAATCACGAAGGAGATCTGATTGACCGCATTCAGGCATGCCGTGGCAAAGTGGACGCGATTGTGCTCAACGCCGCTGCGTGGACGCACACGTCCGTCGCCATCCGCGACGCCGTGACCGCCGTCAGCCTGCCGCTGTACGAAGTGCATATCACCAACGTGCATAAACGCGACGCCTTCCGCCACCATTCATTCCTTTCCGACGTTGCCGTCGGCGTAATCTGCGGTTTTGGCATTCAGGGCTATGAATATGCGATCAGACAGGCAGTGGTAAATCTGAATAAATAAAGCAGATTTTTGGAAAGTAAAACTTAAATAACATAAGGATTCAGAGTGTGAATCCTTATATTTCAGGCATGTTATTCAGCAGATTTTCGCGTACCAATACAGCAGACCGCCAGCGATATGACAAACAATGTTGCTGTCTGATCATAAAGAATCACTGAATCCGTCAGTCCGGTAACGAATAAAGCAATAAATGGAAGCACCATGCCTTTAATATTAACTTTCCTCACCCACCCATAGATTAAAACCAGATAAGGCAGCAATAAGGAAAACGTTCCTAATAATCCCTGAAGTGTAGTGACCTCAAGAAATTCGTTGTGCATATTATATTGAACATTGGTATAGCCTTCCGTGTTTTCCGGATGATGCGTTTTGATAAACGCTCTGGCCAACGTGGTTCTCTCATCAGGCGTAGTAAAACCAATATGGTGATGTAACAGGTATATACCACTTTGCCAGATCGCCACCCTGGCCCCCAGTGATGTTGAACTTTGTACATCATATTTCTGGATATCATTAATACCCTGGGCCCAGCGATGCCCGGTGATGCCTAAAATCGCCACAATAGCGAGCACGACCAACCCCGCCATCTGCCAATTTTTTCTTAAGTCTATTTTATACTCTAAAAATATAAAGGTAAGCTTAAGGAATATGAGAGCGAGAATGGTAATTCTTGTCCCACATAAATACAGGAGGATAAAGGTCAGTATAAAAGCCCCTAGATCCACACATTTTGAATAACGATGATTTTCTAACCGGCTTAACCCCAGATAAGCCGCGTATATGAAAATAATCATATAAGAGGACATTGACGATGCATCAGTCGTCAGTTTTATCCGGTCATTCACGGTATAAAAATGTTCATGTAACCCGAAGCCCAGCGTAACAATCAACCCCACCACGATTATTACTTTACTTAAGAATATAGTTTTTTGAGTTGTCAGCGAACCATACACAGAAAGGCATAAGATGACAAAAGCACCCAGCAGGATCCTTTTGCTCCCTACTAAATAATTGTTAATGATGCCTGCGCTCGTCGGCGAGGGATCTATGCCATTATGCTTTAGCATCATTGCCCAGACAAAACGGACAGCGGCTAAGAAAAACAATGAAAAGAACATCACCAGATAAAAATGTTCATTCTTAAATGAGATATCCTTTTTGTAAATAGCATATAAAGTGGTAAAAAAACTGACGTAAGAAACAACATAAAATATTTTTTGTGGCCATCCGGTGATAAACATGCTCAATGAAAGTGAAATGCAAAGAGCAATAACTGATGCATTTACAATTATTTTCAAAGGAGCTGTAGCAGATTTGCTATTCATCTTTTCCCTCAGCAATCTTATTAAGAATATTCTTAAAATTATTCATATACGCATCTTCGTAAAACTTCCCGATACTTTCCTTTATCACTGCCTGCTCTGGCAATACCCGATCACTGCCTATTTTATTAATGATTTGAGAAAGCCTAATAATGTCATTTTGCGGATAAAGTTGCCCATTAATATTGTTTTCAATTATTTCTGACGGACCGCTGATACAATCAGAGGAGACGCAATATATTCCCCGGGATATCGCTTCCAGCAGCACAAGCGGGAAGCCTTCGAAATTAGACGTCATGACCAGGCAAGTGACTTCTTTGATATTATTTTCGACATATTCCCAGGGTTCACTTTGCCATCCATGCCAGGTAATCTGATCAGAAATCCCCGACTGTTGCGTATAAGATTGACATGTGGCCAAATCTTCACCATCTCCCACGATATCTAATGACCAGCGGACACTGACCCGGGCAAGCGCATCAAAGAGATCTTTTAACTGCTTTTGTCTTTCAAAATGTATTCTGCCGATGTAGAGGATTCTGAGCGACTCGGGTCTTAAAATAACCGTATCCGTTTTTTTCACGGGGTTAAAAATCACATCGACGTTATTTTTGTCGACACCCAACTCTGTCAGTTGATTTTTTATTTCATCGCTGATCGCAAATGATGATCTGCTGATAACAGATAATGCGGGCGATACCGCTCCCGGGGTGGAAGATGCATCCATGTGGATAAAACAGTCTTATGCGCAGAAAAGGTAATTGCACGACGTGCCATTAAGCTGGGTATTGTATTAAGTGTAATGACATGTTCTGGTTTATATTTTCTGATAAATAAGAGAAGCCGCAGAGTATGTATGAAGTTTTTTACTTTTTTATTTCGTAGTGTGCAGACACTTTCAAATAGCACGGCATTATCGAGCCAGGATTTTGAGTACGTCTTTTCACCACTATTGATGACGAAAAAACCCGCCTCAAACTCTTCACTCTTTTTGAGTGCTGATATTACCTGGCTGGTCACGTTTTCCATGCCGCCACGCCCGATAAGTAAATCTGTCACAAGCACTATTTTCTTTTTATTAATAACTTCTTTTTCTTTAGTTATCATAGTCCAGTCTCTTCACAGCCCTCAAACCGCGAGAGCAATATTCAACCTTTATTTCTCAACACATATTTATACAAGGTTTATCAAAAAACAGGCATTCCCTTCACAAGGGCGGCCATCTTACCTTAAAATGACAGGCCATTCATGTACAAAACAGACACAAACGTAACCTTGTCTTAAAAATTAGAGAATTCCCAATACTGACAGGGCCTGTAAAACGAGGGCGATCTGATACAGGTATTTTGTTTATACAACGAACCGGAATTCATCCTGTTTGTATTAAGGATAATAATTACCCCAAAACCAAAGCACATAACAACATCGTTCATATTTCACACACGATAATTACCCGTAATCAAAATTCTCATATGAAAATGGGGTTGCCACACACTTTTCTGATCTCCATCACCAGCGCCTCTGCGGCAGGTGAAAGCAGACTTCCGGCGCGGAAGGTCAGGCCGATGGCGCGGTGCGTATCGGCCAGATCCAGCGGCAGTTTAACCAGTTCGCCGGATTCAAGCTCATGCTCAAGCTGGCGGGCTGATACTGCTGCCAGCATGTCCGAACCGAGCAGCAGCCCACGCACAATCCCCAGATCACCGCTTTCCACCACCGGGTCCGGCGGCGGCATCCCCATGGCAGCAAAACTGTTATCCAGCAGGTGTCTTGCCGGGGTTTCAGCACGCGGCAACACCCAGCGCGCCTCGCGCAGAGTTTCCTGCGTGACATTTTCTGCCAGCAACGGATGTCCTTTTCTCGCCAGAATCACCATGCTTTCGGTAAACAATGTTTCTGTTGCCATATCAGCCGCATAATCACGGGATCTCAGCGCGCCAAAAATAAAGTCCACTTCCCCGGACCGCAGCTCGGACGCCAGTGCGCTGAAGGCACTTTCGTTGGTCACCACTTTCACGCCGCTGTAGCGCTGCGTCAGGCCGATAATCGCCTGCGGCAGTAAGCGCGTGCGCCCGAGTGGCAAAGCGCCAACCTGCACAGTGCCTTCCAGCACACCGCGACGGGCGGCAATGTCGGCGGGAATATGACGCAATTCATTAAGCGCACGACGCAGGTTCGGCACGATATCCTGCCCCGCAAGTGAAGGCATCATGCCGTGCGGTGTGCGTTCCAGCAGCGCAACACCGGCACCGTTTTCCAGTACTTTCAGCGCAGCACTGACCGCGGGCTGGCTGAGGCCGAGCAGCGTGGCGACCGTCTGCATATGCCGGGTTTTACACAGAGAGATAAAAATTTGCAGACGCCGGACGTTAAACAGATACAGCGGTTCGGTATCACCGCGCCTTTGCCCGCTTTTGCCCTGTAATTTCGCCAGCTGTGAGGGGATCTGCCGCAATTCGGCAATCGCCCGTCGCGCACGCGGCAGCACGCATTTACCGAAATCCGTCAGCAGCATGCCGTTGGCGTGACGTTCAAACAGCGGAACGTCGAGGGACTGTTCCAGATCCCGTATCGCCCGTGTTACCGCAGATTGTGTGCGGTACAGTTCATCAGCCGCGCGGGATACACTTCCCTGGTCGACCACCTGACAAAATGCTCTGATTTGCATCAGGTTACTCAACATCTGCGACTGTGCCATCCCCTTCTCCCTTCAGCATTTTTTGCGTGACCTTTCCCTGCAATATAAATAAAACGCATACCCCATGCAATCAAATGAATTACCCGTCGCAGACACAGACTGACAGCATGGAACTCAGACATTTTGAGAACAAAAACCAAGGACATCTCCATGACTCAGCCCAAAAAAGAGAACACTAAAAGTGCATTAGTCGTCAGTGCCCACTCTGCCGATTTCGTCTGGCGTGCGGGCGGTGCCATCGCCAGACATACTCAGGCCGGTTACGCCGTGCACATCGTTTGCCTGTCGTTTGGTGAACGCGGTGAGTCTGCCAAACTGTGGCGCAAAGGCAATATGACCGAAGAAGTCGTGAAAGCATCACGCCGCGAAGAAGCCATGGCCGCCGCCGAAATCCTCGGGGCCAGTGTCGAGTTTTTCGATATGGGCGATTATCCGCTGCGCGCCGACAAGGAATCGTTGTTCCGTCTGGCCGATGTTTACCGCCGCGTACAGCCGCATTTTGTGCTGACCCATTCGCTGAAAGACCCGTACAACTACGATCACCCGATGGCGACGCATCTGGCACAGGAAGCGCGGATTATCGCGCAGGCAGAAGGCTATAAGCCGGGCGAAACCATTGTCGGTGCACCGCCGGTTTACTGTTTTGAACCACATCAGCCGGAACAGTGCGACTGGAAACCCGATGTTCTGCTCGATATCACTGATGTCTGGGACAAGAAATATCAGGCCATTCAATGCATGGCCGGTCAGGAACATCTGTGGGAATACTATACCCGCGTCGCCCAACAGCGCGGCGTGCAGGCCAAACGTAACGTCGGGATCACCAGCACCAAAAACATCGTTTACGGCGAAGGCTATCAGAGCCTCTTCCCGCGAGTGACGGAGGATTTAGCATGAGTCTGGTCGGCAAAAAAGGCGTCGTGGTTCGCCATATTCCACGGGCAAATAAAGCAGATGTGTCGGCACTGGCGGCTTTTGGCGTGGCGACGGTACATGAAGCGCAGGGTCGCAAAGGCTTGCTGGATGCGGGCATCCGTCCGATACAGCAGGATTGTGCGATTTCCGGCAGCGCCGTCACCGTGCTCACCGCACCGGGCGATAACTGGATGTTCCACGTAGCCGTCGAACAATGTCAGCCGGGCGATATTCTGGTGGTTGCGCCAACCTCGCCATGTTCCGACGGCTTCTTCGGCGATTTGCTGGCAACGTCACTGAAAGCGCGCGGCGTGGTCGGGCTGGTTGCCGATCTCGGCGTGCGTGATACCAAAACGCTGCGCGATATGGGTTTCCGCGTCTGGTCACGGGCCGTTCACGCGCAGGGTACGATCAAAGAAACGCTCGGCTCCGTGAACGTGCCGGTTGTCTGCGCCGGACAGTTAGTGAATCCGGGCGATGCCATTGTGGCCGATGATGACGGCGTTGTGGTCATCCCCCGCGAAGAGGTCGCGCAAGTGGCACAGGCCAGCCGTGAGCGTGAAGCGCTGGAAGAAAGTAAACGTGCCAGGATGGCAGACGGTGAACTCGGATTGGATATCTACAATATGCGTCCGCGTCTGGCAGAAAAAGGCCTGAAGTATTTCGATTCGCTGGAAGAACTGGAAAATGCCGCAAGGCGCTGAGGAGCCGATATGCCGCAGACCCGAATCCCCTGCCTGCTGATGCGCGGCGGGACGTCAAAAGGCGCATTTTTTCTGGCGGACGATTTACCGCACGAGCAGGCCTTACGCGACAATGTGCTGCTGGCGGTGATGGGTTCCCCCGATCCGCGCCAGATTGATGGCCTTGGCGGCGCCGATCCGCTGACCAGCAAAGTGGCGATTATCCGCCCTTCGGCACGCCCTGACGCCGACGTCGATTATCTTTTTGCGCAGGTTAATGTCGATAAAGCCGTGGTGGATTACGGACAAAACTGCGGCAATATCCTGGCTGCCGTCGGCCCGTTCGCCATTGAAAGGCAACTGCTGAGCGCGGTTGAAGGGATTACCCCGGTGCGGATCTTCATGGAAAACACCGGCCAGATTGCGACCGCGCATGTGCCGGTAAAAGAGGGTCAGGTGTGCTATCAGGGTGATTTGCGCATTGATGGCGTACCGGGCACCGCGGCCAAAATCAGCGTGGAATTTGCCGATATCGCCGGTTCCAGTTGTGGCGCGTTGCTGCCAACCGGTAACGCCCGTGACACGTTTGACGGTATCGACGTCACCTGCATCGACAATGGCATGCCCGTTATTCTGCTGCGCGCCGCCGATTTCGGGTGCAGTGGTTATGAAAGCCGTGAACAGCTGGATGCAGACACGGAACTGAAAAAACGCCTCGAATCAATCCGCTTGCAGGCGGGCCCGAAAATGAAACTCGGCGATGTCACGCAGCGCACCGTGCCAAAAATGACATTAATTGCCGAACCGCGAAATGGCGGTGCCATCTCCAGCCGGACGTTTATTCCGCATCGCTGCCACGCCTCGATTGGCGTACTCGGCGCGGTCAGCGTCGCCAGCGCCTGCCTGATCCCCGGCAGCATCACCGAAGGGCTGGCACATACGCCGTCCGGCAACACGCCGTTAATCAGCGTGGAACATCCGGCCGGGGAATTCAGCGTGGAATTACAACTCGATCCGACAAAAACAGGGGCAGAACGGCTGGCTGGCTGTGCCCTGTTACGTACCGCAAGGCTGATTTTTGAAGGCCGTGTCGCCATCCCCGCCAGCGTCTGGGACGGTCATCAGGACGATCAACAGGGATCTCATCATGAATAACGTGACCCGCATTACCCTCATCGGCCTCGGCGAAGTGGGCACCATTCTGGCAACGGATCTGAAAAAGCAAAATCCGGCACCGGATATCGTGGCGTTTGATAAGCTGACAGATTCAGCGGTTATCCGGCAGCGCGCCCGTGACGCCGGAGTGCATTTTGCGCCGTCACTGGAAGACGCCGTGAAAGGCAGTCAGATCATTTTCTCCGCTGTGACCGCCGCCGAAGCGTTGAATGTGGCCGGTGCCGTCGCCCGGCATCTCGCACCCGGTCAGTTCTTTCTCGATCTGAATTCAGTTTCGCCGCACACCAAACGCGAAGCGATGGCGCTGATTGAGCAGGCGGGTGGCAATTACATTGATGTCGCCGTCATGGCCCCCTATCCGCCTGCAAGGCTGAAAACCCCGTTACTGCTGGGCGGCACACATGTTTACGCGATCAATGAATGGCTGAATGAAAACGGATTTAACAGCAAAGTTCACAGCACCAGCGTCGGCGAGGCCTCGGCGATCAAGATGTGCCGCAGTGTGATGATCAAAGGCCTGGAAGCGCTGACTGCCGAATGCCTGAGTGCTGCGCGGCAATACGGCGTCGAGCAAGAAGTGCTCGCCTCGCTGCACGCCAGTTTCCCCTCACTCGGCTGGGACGCGCAGTTTCCGCACTATCTCATCAGCCGGATTGCAGAACACGGCAAACGCCGCGCCGAGGAAATGCGTGAAGTGGTGAAAACGCTCGAAGATGTGGGTATCGCACCGAATATGAGTTCCGGCACGGTGCTCGCCCAGCAGGAACTGGTGGATGCGCTGGCCGCGAAGGGGATCAGGTATTCGGATCTGGAGCCGTTTGACTGGGGGAGGACTAGTAGATCTTTTACGAAAATAAGTTGTCCCTTTCTCACCTGACCGGAGGAGAAAACCGGTCAACTCCCTCCCCTGCGAAGGGGAGGGTTGGGGTGGGGTATTACAGAGAAATCATAGCGTTGAAGTTTGCTTTGGCACGTTTTTACCCGGCGGATACTTCAACAATCGTTTCGCCATTAATACCCCCCTCCCCG
>NZ_JYDF01000008.1:0-19654 GCF_003263525.1 Rahnella sp. NRRL B-41462
CCCCACCCCAACCCCCCCCCTTCGCAGAGGAGGGAGCAGATCGCGTTTTTGCTCCTCCCCCTGCGAAGAAGGAGGCGGGGAGGCGGTTTAGCAGACAGCGCCGTGCTTAGAAAAGCCCCATCGGTTTACTCGAATAACTCACCAGTAAACATTTCGTTTGCTGATAGTGATCCAGCATCATCTTATGGGTTTCGCGCCCGATACCGGATTGTTTGTAACCGCCGAATGCCGCATGTGCCGGATAGGCGTGATAGCAGTTGGTCCAGACACGGCCAGCCTGAATGTTGCGCCCCATATGATACGCCACGTTGCCGTCACGGCTCCAGACACCCGCCCCCAGCCCGTACGCCGTATCGTTGGCGATTTGTAACGCCTCATCCATATCTTTGAATGTCGTTACCGCCAGCACCGGTCCGAAAATTTCTTCCTGGAAGACGCGCATATTGTTTTTACCCAGCAAGATGGTCGGTTGCAGGTAATAACCCTCGTTCAGCGAACCTTCAAGTTTTTTCTTCGCACCGCCGGTCAGGACTTCCGCGCCCTCATTTTTACCGATTTCGATGTAATCCAGAATGGTTTTCATCTGTCCGGCAGACACCTGCGCGCCCATCTGGGTTTCCATATCCAGCGGGTTACCGGTTTTGATCGCTTCCACGCGTTTGATTGCCCGTTCCATAAAGCGTTCGTAGATGGACTCCTGCACCAGCGCACGGCTCGGACAGGTACAGACTTCGCCCTGATTGAAGGCAAACAGCGCGAACCCTTCCAGCGCTTTGTCGAAGAATTCGTCCTCTTTATCCATCACGTCGGCGAAGAAAATATTCGGCGATTTACCGCCCAGTTCCAGCGTAGCCGGGATCAGGTTTTGTGCAGCATAGCCGGCGATCCGCTGGCCGACTTCCGTCGAACCGGTGAAAGCGACTTTGGCGATACGTTTGGAGGTCGCCAGATATTCGCCGATTTCCCCGCCCGCGCCGTTGACCACGTTAATGACGCCAGCAGGCAGAATGTCCTGCACCAGTTCCATCAGCAACAGAACCGACAGCGGCGTCAGTTTGGCCGGTTTGAGTACGATGCAGTTACCAGCCGCCAGCGCCGGTGCCATTTTCCAGCACGCCATCAGCAGCGGGAAATTCCACGGGATAATTTGTGCCACCACGCCCAGCGGTTCGTGGAAATGATAGGCCACGGTTTCGCTGTCGATTTCGCTGATCCCGCCTTCCTGTGCGCGTACGCAGGAGGCGAAATAACGGAAATGGTCGATGGCTAACGGCACGTCTGCGCCACTGGTTTCGCGGATCGGTTTGCCGTTATCCCAGGTTTCGGCATTTGCCAGCAGTTCAAGATTTTGTTCCATGCGATCGGCGACTTTCAGCAGTAAGTTTGCACGCTGCTGCACCGGCATTTTTCCCCATGCGTCTTTGGCTTGATGGGCGGCATCCAGCGCCAGATCGACGTCATCGGTGCTGGAACTGGCCACTTTACACAGCACTTCGCCGGTAACCGGCGTCAGGTTGTCGTAATACTCTTTTTTTACCGGCGCGACCCATTCACCGCCAATAAAGTTGTCGTATTGTTTTTTGAGTTTCAGCGGGAAACCGTATTCTTCCGGTTTGACGGCATGAGGATTTTTATCATAGGCCATGATGGAACTCCTTTATGCAACAGGGATTAGCAGAGCGCTGCACAAAGCTTAGGCTTTAAAAATCTCACCGGCAGATTGTAAAGAGAAGTCTTCGAGCGGCCTCACACCTTTTTCGCTGCAAAGCTGGCGTTACCACTTCCGGGGGGTGTGGTGCGCGCAAAACTCTCGCGCTGGAACAGGCGTTCAACCAGTTTTACCAGTTCGGGATGCTCGACACACCAGCCCGGCGCAATACGCCGGAAGTTGAGATAGCCCAGACAACAGGCGACGGCAATATCGGCCACGTTGAGGCTTTCAGAATTGAGCAATGTGCGGTTTGCCGCATGCTTTTCCAGCGCATCCAGCCCGCGCAGCAGTTTTTCCCGCTGGCGCAAAACCCAGGCTTCGTTACGTTTATCCGCATCGCGGCGACCTTCCAGCACCAGCGCCACGGCAGCATCAGTGACGCCGTCGGCCAGCGCTTCAATTTGCTTCACGCGTAACGCTTCCAGCGGCTGCCACGGCAACAGCGTGGGCGCGACATTCATCAGTTCGATGAACTGCACAATGATCGGGGAATCATAGAAAATTTCGCCATCATCGGCGACCAGCGCGGGGACTTTTCCGAGAGGATTGTACTGCGTGATTTTGCAGCCAGGTTCGTGGGGGGGGTCATTAATGAAATCAAACGGGATGCCTTTTTCCAGCAACATCACAGAAATTTTGCGTACATACGGGCTGGTATAACTGCCGATCAATTTCATCAGACCCTCCTCGTTTTCGCCGGAACCTCTTTTAAAGCTAGCAGCCATGCCGGGGTTTACCAGTCACGGCTGCCAGATTTACAGGTTACCCGGCGGGAAACAGGAACGGGTTGATACCGCTGCCGGAAAATCCTTTATCTTCCATCCGGTCATCGAGCAGCAGCGTGGCGAGGTCGTCCGCCACGGCGTCTGCCTGCGGATCTTTATCCTGATAAATCACTTTCAGGTAAGCGCCGCAATCGTCACAGGCTTCGGCTTTCACCGTCGCCTGCTCATCGTCGATAGACCAAAGGTTCAGATGCTCCATTTCATCACAGTTGCTACATTTGGCGCGCACCACATGCCACTGGCTTTCACACAGATTGCAGTGCAGATAGCGCAGGCCGCTGTGGGCGCCAAACGCGATCACCGCAGAAACCGGCACGCTGCCGCATACCGGGCAGAACTGACGATTTTCGCCATAATCCGCCCGCCCGACACCCCGCAACTGCGCCGCCATCTGCGCCCAGTACAGCGACAACGCGGCCCAGATAAACGGGGCTTCATCGGCCGGAACGTGTTTGAAATCCTGATTCAGCAACTGCGTCGCCATCATTTCCCGCTGCAGGCTCGGGGAATGTTCGAGGCGCTCAAGTACGCCGGACACCGGCTCTGATGCGCCATGTTTGAGCACCAGGATCAGCGCATCCAGCAAGGTCAGCCAGTGCGGCGTGCGCGGAAACAGACGGCAGTCGAGTGGCGGTTTACCGGCCGCTTTTTCTAATTCGCCACTCAGGTCGATACTGAGCGGAAACTCTTTCAGCACGCGCTGCTGGGCGTCGCAAATCGCCGCAGCAAAGTTCAGATATCCGTCGAGCGGGCTGTTTTCAGCCAGCGCGCGCAGACGATCGGCGCGGCGCTGATACCGTGTTTTCAGGTTGGCGAACAGTACCGGCGGGATGTTCCCCGCCGTGGTTTTACCGTCTGTCAGTTCGTCCTGTTGAACAATCTGGATGCTCATCCGGCTTTCCTCTTATCTTGTTCTTTTTTCAGCTCTTCAGCACGCACCTGACGATACCAGCGCGGATGGTGATACTTCGCCCACGACGCGGGCACTTTGCCGCCGGTCATGGCCGAAATCGACCCTTTCGCCCAGGTCGCCGCGTAGACGTGCATGATGATCACCAGAATCAGGCCAATACCGGCCAGTGAATGCACCAGCAGCGCCAGACGGATCAGCGGGATCGGGAAGTAACCAGCAAACCACGGACGCCAGATCATGACGCCGCTCACCATCAGCAGCACAAGGCAACTGATCGCCGCCCAGAACACGCATTTCTGGCCGAAGTTATAGCGGCCTGTGTCGCCGACTTCATGATTGGTCAGCACTTTGCCGATATTTTTCGCCCATACAATGTCATCTTTTTCCGGCAGGTTGTGCTTCCAGTAGCGGAAGAACATACCGAGGAAAGAGACGAACATCACCACGCCGAAAAACGGGTGCAGGATACGCGCCAGTTGCGGGGTGCCGTAAACGTTCATCAGCCAGTTAAACGACGGGAAAAAGAAGCCGATGCCGCTGAGCGCGAGCGTCACAAAACAAAACGCCACGATCCAGTGATTGAGACGTTCCACCAGGTTATAGCGCTGGATTAACTTCTCTTTTTTCATGGTCGTTTCTCCTCATCGTCATGTTTATCTTCCCCTTCCGTATGCTCTTCCTCTTTCACGTAATTCGGCCCCACGCCCAGGAAGTGGAATGCCGCCGCGGCGAAGGTCACTGCAAAGCCGACGGCGGCCAGCGGTTTCCAGACACCTTTCCACAAGGTAACCGCCGCGCTGATGGCCGGATCTTTTGGCAGGCCGTGATACAGCTCAGGATTGTCGGCGTGATGCAGCACGTACATCACGTGCGTGCCGCCAACGCCCTGCGGATCGTATAAACCGGCATGTTCAAACCCGCGGCCTTTCAGCTCGCTGACGCGTTCTGCAGCCAAATCCTGCATCGCGGTTTTAGTGCCAAAATGAATCGCACCTGTCGGGCAGGTTTTCACACAGGCCGGTTCCTGGCCGACGCTCACACGGTCAACGCACAGCGTGCATTTGTAGGCACGGTTATCCTGTTTGTTGATGCGCGGAATGTTGAACGGGCAACCGGCGATGCAGTAACCGCAGCCGATGCAATGTTCTGACTGAAAATCGACGATGCCGTTGGCGTACTGCAAAATCGCGCCTTCCGCCGGACAGGCTTTCAGGCAGCCCGGATCGGCGCAGTGCATGCAGCCATCTTTGCGGATCAGCCATTCCAGCTTGCCGTTTTGTTCCACTTCGGAGAAACGCATCACCGTCCAGGATTTCGCACTGAGATCCATCGGGTTATCGTAAACGCCGGTATTAAACCCGACGTCATCGCGCAGGTCGTTCCATTCGGAACAGGCGACCTGACAGCCTTTACAGCCGATGCAGGTGGTGACATCGATGAGTTTCGCCACTTCCTGCTGATGATCACGGGCACGCGGCGCTGGCGTGAACCCGTTGGTTGCGGACTTACGAAGTATGTCCTGTGATTGCATTGCCATAATTCGCCTCCGTTAGACCTTTTCCACGTTAACCAGGAACGCCTTAAACTCCGGCGTTTGCGAGTTAGCGTCACCGACTGACGGCGTCAGCGTGTTGGCTAAATAACCTTTACGCGTCGCGCCTTCAAAGCCCCAGTGGCAAGGGATGCCAATGGTATCAACGTGCTTACCGTCGATGGTCAGTGGCCGGATGCGTTTGGTCACCACGGCTTTCGCCACGATGAATCCGCGCTTCGAAGACACTTTCACTTCATCGCCCTGCGCAATGCCCTTCGAGGCGGCCAGACCTTCGCCGATCTCGATAAACTGTTCTGGCTGCGCAATGGCGTTCAGCAACGCGTGTTTGGTCCAGTGGCGGAACAATTCGGTGATCGAATAGGTGGTCGCCACATACGGGAAGTCTTTGGCGGTGCCCATATTCGGCAAATCGCTGGCAAAAATGCGTGCGACCGGATTGGAAATCACCGCCGGATGCAACGGGTTAGTGCCAATCGGCGATTCGATCGGCTCGTAATGCTCAGGGAACGGGCCGTCGGCCATTTTGTCAGTGGCAAACAAACGGCCGACGCCTTCCTGTTGCATGATGAACGGCCCGACGCCGGAGCCCGGCGCGGCGGTGCTGTAATCCGGGACATCAAAACCAATCCACTTCGCGCCATCCCAGCGGATGATTTCGCGTTTCGGATCCCACGGCTGGCCCTGCGGATCAGCGGACGCACGGTTATACAGAATGCGGCGGTTGAGCGGCCAGCACCACGCCCAGCCGGACGTACAGCCCAGACCGGAAGGATCGGCGTTATCGCGGCGCGCCATCTGGTTACCGGCTTCCGTCCAGCTTCCCGTGTAAATCCAGCAGAAACTGGCGGTGCTGCCGTCATTTTTCAGATGGGCAAACGTCGAAAGTTGCTGGCCTTTTTTCGCCAGCAGATTGCCCTGGTCATCATGAATATCAGCCAGCGCTTTGCCGTTGGCTTCGCGGGCGATTTCTTCCGGCAGCGGGTCGAGCGGATCCTGATAATCCCACGCCATATTCATTACCGGCAGCGGATTGGCACCGCCCTCTTTCTGGTACAGCTCACGCAGTTTCATAAACAGACGGGCGATAATTTTGCCGTCGTGCAGCGCTTCACCCGGTGGCTCAGAGGCCTGGAAGTGCCATTGCAGCCAGCGACCGGAGTTCACAATCGAACCGTTTTCCTCTGCAAAACAGGAAGACGGCAGACGGAACACCTCGGTCTGAATATCGGCGGTCTGCACGTCGTTCATTGCACCGTGGTTTTGCCAGAAGTTTGAGGACTCAGTCACCAGCGGGTCGATCACCACCATATATTTGAGTTTCGAGAGTGCACGCGAGGATTTGTTTTTGTCCGGGAAGGCCGCCAGCGGGTTGAAGCCCTGCACGATATACCCGTTCAGCTTGCCTTCGGTCATCAGCTCGGCCTGTTGCAGCACGTCGTAGCTTTTGTCCCATTTCGGCAGCCAGTCAAAGCCCCAGTCATTTTCCGCCGTGGCGTGATCGCCCCAGAAGCTTTTCATCATACTGACGAAAAAGTTCGGTGTGTTTTTCCAGAAATTGACCTGTCCATCCACCAGCGGTGCGGGCGTAATCTGATGCAGATAATCAGTGAAATTAGTCTGTTTTTCCGACGGCAAAGGCATGTAACCCGGCAGATTCAGCGACAGCAAACCGAGGTCGGTATAGCCCTGAATATTGGAGTGACCACGCAGGGCATTCACGCCGCCGCCCGGCATACCAATGTTGCCAAGCAGCAACTGGATCATCGCCGCACAGCGGATGGTTTGTGCGCCGCCGGTATGGTGCGTCCAGCCCAGCGCATACAAAATGGTCGAGGTTTTATCGCGCGCGCAGGTTTCCGCCAGAATGGAGCTGATCAGCAGGAAATCTTCTTTCGAGGTACCGCACAGACGTTCCACCAGTTCCGGCGTGTAACGGGAAACATGCTCTTTCAGCAAGTTCCAGACACAGCGCGGGTCCTGCAACGTTTTATCCTGTTTCGCGAAGCCTTTTTCATCCAGCTGATAGTGCCAGCTTTCTTTGTTATAGGATTTTTTCGCCGCGTTAAAACCGCTGAAAAGACCGTCGTTGAATTCATAATCTTCACGTACCAGCAGGCTGGCATTGGTGTATTCCAGGACGTATTCGGTCTGAATTTTATTGTGGGTGATCAGATAGTTGATCATGCCGAGCAGGAAGGCCGTGTCAGAACCAGCGCGAATCGGCGCGTAGATATCGGCCACCGCAGCACTGCGGTTAAAGCGCGGATCGACGACGATGACTTTGGCGTTATTTTTGGTTTTGGCCTCAATCACCCATTTGAATCCGACCGGATGCGCTTCTGCCGCATTTCCGCCCATAATTAAAATCACATTGGCGTTTTTGATGTCGACCCAGTTGTTCGTCATCGCACCGCGACCAAAGGTTGGCGCTAATGCCGCCACGGTCGGGCCATGACACAGACGGGCCTGACAGTCGATCGCCACCATACCCAGCGCGCGGGTGAATTTCTGATCCAGCAGACCGGTTTCATTACTGGCCGCAGAAGAACACAGCATGCCGGTGGTCAGCCAGCGGTTGACCGTCACGTTGTTTTCATTTTTCTCGACGAAGTTGGCGTCGCGGTCATCTTTCATCAGGCGGGCGATACGGGAAATCGCCTCGTCCCACGTGATGCGCTGCCATTTATCGGAACCGGGAGCGCGGTATTCCGGATATCTGAGACGGCCTTCGCTGTGGATGTAATCCAGCACGCCTGCGCCTTTCGGGCACAACGAGCCACGACTGACCGGATGATCGGCGTCACCCTCTACGTGGAAGATATTTTCAGTGACGTTTTTCGCGCCATCGCCCTGGCTGTAAATCAGTATTCCGCAACCTACGGAACAGTAAGTGCAGTTGTTGCGGGTTTCACGGGAGCGAAGCAGTTTGTATTGGCGGGTTTCCGCCAGCGCCATGGTAGGAGTAAATCCTAATAATGCCGCCGTGGTGCCGGCCATACCACCCGCACATATTTTGAATAATTGTCTTCTGCTGACTTGCATGAAAGACTCCTTCCCATCATCTGTTAACACATTGCTTTTCAAATTGGCGCTTTCCGCAGCTGATGCGGAAGCGTTAAAATTAAAGCCAAGTACCCATAGTTTTTGTACGGCTTATGTAGCCGGAATGTTTATAAGGTTATTGCTAATGGATGTCCATCAAGTAAACGAACTGGGCGAAAAAGATGACAAAAAAGTGACTCAGATCATCGGAGCCAGCCAAAAAACGGTGATGCAGCGCGCACATCTCAATGAGCCGGAAGATGACTGGATTGCTCAGGAAGTGCCCGTTGCGCTGGTTTATAACGGCATTTCGCATGTGGTCATGATGGCTTCACCGAAAGATCTGCAGGCCTTTGCGCTGGGCTTTTCGCTGTCAGAAGGGATTATTGAATCGGTCAGTGATATTTACGGGATGGAGGTGACACCAAACTGTAACGGGATTGAGGTTAACATCGAATTATCGAGCCGCCGTTTCGCCGGGCTGAAAGAACGCCGACGTGCCATGGCAGGCCGCACCGGGTGCGGCGTCTGCGGCATCGAACAGTTAGGCGATTTATTCCGCCCGCTCGCGCCGCTGCCGTTCAGCCAAACCTTTGATCTGGCGAATCTGGACAACGCGCTGCACCAGCTGAAATCCGTGCAGGAAATCGGCCAGCTCACCGGCTGTACCCACGCCGCCGCGTGGATCACGCCGGAAGGTGAATTACTGGGTGGCTGCGAAGATGTGGGCCGTCATGTAGCTCTCGATAAAATGCTCGGTATGCGTGCCAGACAAAACGACTGGATATCCGGCGCCGCGCTGGTATCAAGCCGCGCCAGCTATGAAATGGTGCAGAAAGCCGCGATGTGCGGCATCGAAATCCTGTTTGCCGTCTCCGCCGCCACCACGCTCGCAGTCGACGTTGCCGAACAATGCAATCTGACGCTGGTCGGTTTCAGTAAACCGGGACGGGCAACGGTGTATACACATCCGCAGCGGTTACGTTAACTCTCTCTAAGCACCGCGTGCCTTTAGACAATTTAGGATTGTTTGCGGTTATCTGGTTCTAAGCCCCGTATAACAGGCGCTTACGAGTACCCGCACAAAGCATGGAGCATAGATAATCATTTTCAATATCATTTAATTAACTATAATGATCCGACTGATTACGCGGTGCTCACAATGACGGTGCCGCCCTACACTATGGAGACGATGAACATGAGTTATTCACTGCCATCACTGCCTTACGCATACGACGCACTCGAACCGCATTTCGACAAAGAAACGATGGAAATCCATCACACTAAACATCACCAGGCTTACGTGAACAACGCTAACGCTGCGCTGGAAAGCTTGCCGGAACTGGCTGCACTGCCGGTTGAAGAACTGATCACCAAACTGGATCAGGTTCCTGCAGACAAGAAAGTTGCACTGCGTAACAACGCAGGCGGCCACGCTAACCACAGCCTGTTCTGGAAAGGCCTGAAAACCGGCACCACCCTGCAGGGCGAACTGAAATCTGCGATCGAACGCGATTTCGGCAGCGTTGACGCTTTCAAAGAAACTTTTGAGAAAGCAGCGACCACTCGTTTCGGTTCAGGCTGGGCATGGCTGGTGCTGAAAGACGGCAAACTGGCGGTTGTTTCTACTGCTAACCAGGACAGCCCGCTGATGGGCGAAGCCATTTCCGGCGCTTCCGGTTACCCGCTGCTGGGCCTGGACGTGTGGGAACACGCTTACTACCTGAAATATCAGAACAAACGCCCTGATTACATCAAAGCCTTCTGGGCTGTTGTAAACTGGGACGAAGCAGCAAAACGTCTGGCTGAAGCGAAGTAATTTCGCCCTGCCGCCCTTCGCGGGCATGATGATGTTTTCGCCAATGGCGGGTCAGTGACCCGCCTTTTTTATGTCCTGAATTTGTATGCATGATCACTGTTTTACAGCGAATTATTCTTCCGTTTCCCACCATTATTAGACCCCGCTCGCATTAATCAAAAATACGCCACAGATCCTATAAAGTTTATTAAACAACCTACCGATAGATTGTTCACAAAGGCGTCACAAAAACGCATGTCTATTTAAAAGGGATGTTTGACGGAGAATGATTATGAGTAACGGATCGGGTCTTTCGCAGTGGATGAACAATCTCAAGGTCGGCACCAAACTGGGTCTGGGTTTCGGGCTTGTGCTTTTGATCGCGGCCGTCATTACCACTGCGGGAATGATTAAATTTAACGACATCAGTCAGCGTGCGGAAAAAGTCGATTTCAGTAATCAGATGAACGCATTACTCAATGATGCCCGCCTCAGCCGTACGCTTTATCAGCTCAATTACAATCCGGCATATCTCAAACAAAATCAGGACAACATTGACGCGCTGTCGCAACTGATTGAGCAGTCGAAAGACAAGCTGAAATGGGATGCCGCTGGGCAGGCAGAACTGGAGCAGGTGCCGGTAAAAATTCATGAATATCAGCAGGCACAAGCCGCATTTAAAGAAGCCGTCGACCGCAAAGATGCGGTACGCGCCAGCTGGAATCTTTCCGAAACCGAAGCCGTTGTGAAACGTTTACAAGATCAGCTGCGTGTGGAAGATGCCGATCCTTCCATTCGTCTTTCACTGGCCGAAGTCATTCAAAAACTGATCAACGTGCGTTATGACGTGCGCGGCCTGTTGCTCAACATCAACAAGGAATCGGAAGCCAGGCTGTTAAAGTCAATTGATGATACGCAGGCCAATGCTAAAAAGCTGAACGCATTACTGTTGCCGGATCAGCAGGCCACACTCGCCCCGCTGATGAGTGCGCTGGCGACCTATAAAGATCACGTTATGGCCTACATGCCGGCTTACGAAGATGAACAAAAGAACTCGCAGCTGCTGACAGTAAAAGCCGCTGAGATGAACACACTGGTCGCAAAAATATTCAAAAATGAACTGGATAACACGCATAAAGACATCAGTAATGCACAGATGATCATGATGGTGATTACGCTGATCGTAATGCTGGTGGGGATTATCATTGCATGGCGAATCACCCGCCAGATTGCCCAGCCGCTGCGCGATACGCTGAAAACGGCGGAGGCGATTGCGCGGGGCGATCTGACTGTCGCGCATCCAACCACACGTCGCGATGAGCTGGGTATGCTGATGAACGCGGTGTCCGCGATGAGCCAGAATCTCAGTACGATGATTTATGAAATCCGCTCCGGCGTTTCACAGGTTTCTCACGCGGCGGCTGAAATCGCCGCCGGGAATACCGATCTTTCCTCACGCACCGAACAGCAGGCCGCCGCGGTTGAAGAAACCGCCGCCAGCATGGAAGAACTGAGCGCGACGGTGAAACAGAACGCCGATAACGCCCATCACGCCAGCAAACTGGCCAGCGAGGCTTCGGGCACCGCAACGCTCGGCGGCAAACAAGTCGGCGAAGTGGTCGACACCATGCAGCAGATTTCCGGCAGCTCAAAACGTATCGCCGAAATTACGTCCGTCATCAACAGCATCGCGTTCCAGACCAATATCCTGGCGCTGAACGCTGCGGTTGAAGCCGCGCGTGCCGGTGAACAGGGCCGCGGATTCTCAGTCGTCGCCTCGGAAGTCCGCATACTGGCACAGCGCAGTGCGCAGGCAGCGAAAGAGATCGAAGGGCTGATTGCCGAGTCGGTTGAACGTGTTAACACCGGCGCGAAGCTGGTGGAAAATACCGGACGTACCATGCAGGACATCGTGAAATCCGTCTCGCATGTGCGCGATATCATGGGTGAAATCGCCTCTGCTTCTGACGAGCAAAGCCGTGGTATCAGCCAGATTTCGCAGGCGATTGTCGAAATGGACAGCACGACACAGCAGAACGCCGCGCTGGTTGAGCAGTCATCCGCTGCCGCCGATTCACTCGAAGATCAGGCCGCGACGCTGACGCAGGCAGTCTCGGTATTCCGCCTGGCCGATAACGGCGATATGCTGGCCGCACCGGCATCCGCCGCGCTGCGCCGTCCGGCCCTGCCGCTGCCAGTTCAAGGCAAAACCAGTCAGGATAACTGGGAAACGTTCTGACTGATGAACCTGCGCACCCCGCATGTGCGCAGGTATTCCTTCTACTCCCGCTGCCGAATGCAGGTTATGCTTGAGCGAGTGACATTTCAGCAGCGGAGAGCTTATGCATTATCCCGACGTGTACATCGGTACCATCGAACATTATCCCGACTTTTCACCCAGTGCGATTGCCAAACGTCAGGTTGATGGCGCTGTCGCTCTGACGCCTCTCGGGCTGGAGAACGATCAGCAGGCCGAGAAGTCTTATCACGGTGGCGCTGACCGCGCGCTGTGTCATTTTCCCCGCGAGCATTACGCCTGGTTGCGCCAGCAGTTTCCCGAAGAAGAGGACCGTTTTCATCCGCCTGCGTTTGGGGAAAACCTTTCGACACTCGGCATGACCGAAGATAACGTGTATATCGGTGATATTTTCCGCTGGGGCGACGCGCTGATTCAGGTCACGCAACCCCGTGCACCCTGCTACAAACTGAACCATTTTCTCGACTGCAAAAACCTGTCGCCGCTGTTACAACAAAGCGGCCGCTGCGGCTGGTTATATCGGGTGGTCAGTACGGGGAATGTCAGTGGCGACCGGCCGCTGGAACTGCTGACGCGCAACAGTGAGGTGTCCGTCGCAGAAGCGATTTCTATCGCCTTCAACATGCCGTTTGATGAGGAACAGTATCGCCGTCTGATGTCTGCTGCAGGGATTTCAGCGAGCTGGAGTAAAACCATGCAGATGCGGCTGGTAAATCGCAAGATCGAGGATTTTGGGCGGAGATTGTTTGGGAAATAAGAAACAGAACGGGCATGGCTGGAGGGGTTTTTCTTTGCTCCTCCCCCTGCGAAAGGGGAGGCTGGGAGGGGGTTATAAAGACAAAACCCGAGTCAAAGCACACTTCAACTCTTTGATTCTGCTTTAATACCCCACCCCAACCCTCCCCTTCGCAGGGGAGGGCGTGTTAGTTCAGAATTCTTTCTTAGCGAAACCGGTCACCGCTTTCAGGCCCATTTCGCGGCCCAGCGCAGTCATCGGGTGAACCACCACGATACCGCGAACGGTTTTCTTCAGCGTGCCCATATCAGCCTGTTCTTTCTTGGTGATTTCACGGCTGAACAGCTTTTCCAGCTTCTGCGCTTCGGTGCTGAGTTTTTTCTCACGCACTTCTTTCAAACGCGCGATCTCGGCAGCCAGTTTTTCTTTCTCTTCTTCGTGCTTGGCAATTAACTCAGCATTACCTGCCTGAATCACGGTCGCATCTTTGTGATTAAGTGCATCCAGCATGTCGCTGAGGCGTTTAATCTCGGCTTTTTCGACTTCTTTCATGGTTTCAGATCCGTTCATGCCGCAGCGGGCAAGACTGTAAATTGGGAATAATAAACGTCAGTGTATCAGGAAGTGTGCGATTCTTCAGCTTGCTCCTGCGTTTCTGCCAGCCCCGGCGGCAAACCACACATCTCACACGCCCGCTCGCCAATGCGGATCATCGCCGAAATATAGCGGGTATCGAAAACATAACAGCACGATAAACGCAGGCCATTGGCGTAGCGACCGCTCGGTGAATACAGTTGTCCCGGCGTCATGCAGATTTTATCTTTCAGTAACTGGCGGAACAGCGTGACGCAATCGACGCCCGGCGGGAAATCCACCCAGATAACAAAGCCGCCTGCCGGTTGCGTGGCGCGGGTGCCCTGCGGGAAGTGACGGGCGATCAACGCGCGCGCCTGTTCCACCTGCGACGCGTAGCGTTTGCGTAAAACCCGCAGATGATGATCGTAACCGCCCGATTCCAGAAACAACGTCAGCGTTTGGGAAAGCAAGGCGGACTCTGCCATTGACGATACCGCTTTCAGTTTATGCAGCTTATCGGCAAAGCGTCCGCCGTCCACCCAGCCGATGCGAAAATCAGGTGCCAGCGTTTTGGTAAAGCTGGTGCAAAACAGGATCCAGCCGTCACGGTCAAAGGCTTTTACCGCCGGAGACAGCGTCGCGCCAAACTGAATTTCTGCGTAAAGCCCGTCTTCAATCAGGGGGACCTGGTGATCGTTCATCAGCCGCGCCAGCCGTTTTTTCGCCGCCAGTGGCATGGTAAAGCCCAGCGGATTTTGCGCCGTCGGCATGGCGATCACTGCATTCAGCCGTTTCTCGGTCAGCAGCATTTCCAGCACATCCAGCGACAGGCCGGTTTGCGGATCGGTGGGGATTTCCACTGCTTTCAGTCCGAGACTCGCCAGCATCGGCAGCAGATAAAAATAGGTCGGCGTTTCCAGCCCGATACTGTCGCCGGGTTTGGTGGTAACGCGCAATGCCAGCTGTAACGCCTCCATACAACCGTGCGTAATCGTGATATCCGCAGGCTCTAAAATCATGCCGAGCGTCAGTGCACGGCGCGCAATTTGCTGGCGTAACGCCGGGCTGCCCGGCGGCAGCGCGTATTGCCCGATCAGATTGGGCTGACGACGCAGCAGTGACGACATAATCCGCCCCAGTTTTCCGGTCGGGTAAAAATCGTTCGACTGCGGACAGGCTAGCGATAAGTTGGTGTAGGTGGGGTCAATTTGCGAGGCGAACACTTTGTCGATCAGATCCAGCACTTCATCTGCCGGTTCTGCCGCTGGCGTCTGCGGCTGTTCCTGCGGCTGATGGTCCAGCGCGGGCAACGCGGCACGCACATAAAAACCGGACTGCGGACGTGCCTCGATAAAGCCGCGATCTTCCAGCCGCCGGTAAGCAGCTACCACGGTGTTGATACTGACTGACCAGGTTTGTGCGCTGCGTCGCACGGACGGCAAACGACTGCCCGGTGCGAGTGTGCCACGGCGGATAGCGTCCGCCAGTTGTTCCGCCAGTTGGTTATATCGCGTGTCGCTGAAATCCGCTGTATCAGTCATGGTGTCAGTTCCGTGAAAAGTCATGGGTACAGTTTTTAGTTATGCTATCTGTAACCATAACAATAGCGTATTTCTGGTTCTGTTACCTTTCCTGTGCAGTGTTTACTCTGGTTATCTGGAAAACAGGGGATGCAGGAAAACAAAATGATCGATACCGCTTTTGTCAGTTACGTCACCGTGATGTCAATTACACCCGGCCCGAACAATCTGTTGCTGGCGGCTTCCGGGGTGAATTTCGGGCTGCGCCGCAGCGTGCCGATGATGCTGGGAATTACGCTGGGCTGCGTGGTGCAGTGTGCGCTGATGACCTCCATGCTGGCGATTCTGCTGAGCTGGATGACCGTTGTGCGTCTGCCAATGGCGGCAGTGGGCTGTGCGTATCTGTTCTGGCTGTCGTGGAAAATTTACCGTTCCGGCTCGCCGAAAGAAGGCGCAAAACAGCAACCGATGAACATGATTAATGGCGCGTTATTTCAGGCAGTGAACCCGAAAGCGTGGCTGATGGCGACCAACGTGGCGATTCTGTTTACCCCGCCGGATGGCAACATGCTGCATCACACGCTGCTGATTTGTGTCGGCTTCGCGCTGATCAATCTGCCCTGCATTCTGGTGTGGGTCGTGATGGGTGACAGATTACGTCAGGCGCTACGTGTGGAATGGAAGCTGAAAATGTTTAACACAATCATGGGCGGCATGATGGCATTAACCGCGCTGTGGTTGCTGGTCGGCGAAGTGCGCCATGCGCTTAACTAAAACAAATCCCCAAAATAGTTCGGGTTGCAGGAAGGCGGCAAGTGATGGAGTCCCGATGAGCTTACTCATGTAAGTGATTCGGGTGACTGAACGCAGCCAACGCATCTGTGGCTCGAAGTATGACGGGGATTTATTTTTGCACCGGAGAAAGCCTGGAAGGCTGCTGATTACTGATGTGGGCGATCAGCCCTGTCACGGAAAGGACCATGGTGGAGCGGACGATTTGTTGATAGCGCTGACGTTGCATGGCGATCAGCGACTCGTCGGCTTCGCCCGGTTTCAGGAAAGTGGGCGCTGGCGGCAGTTCTGTCACACAATGCAATTCACCGAACGGGCCGAGAATTTCATCATCGGTAAAACGATACTCTTCACCGTCGTAATTCAGCTCTTCACGCAGCGCCATCAGTAATTCTGCATCTTCGTATTCATGACGGCTGATCACGCCCAGCGCATAAATCAGTTTGAGACGTACAGACAAATCACCGAGCGGTCCGGTGCCGGTCAGTAACGGTTCGACTGCATATTTCACCGCATAATCATCTTTACGGAAAACCTGCACCACCAGAATATCCAGCGCTTCGGCCAGTAACTCCACAGCGGTCATTAAAAAGCTGCGCACGGTTTTACCCGCATTAAGCTTTTCAAGTACACGGTTTTCAAACGCCTGAGCTTTTTCCATAGGGCTTACTTGCATTAAAGAGCCGATGCTGACAGCGCCCCTGGCGTCATCCATGATGCGCGCATGTCGGGCAGAAACATCCCGCCCGACAGGGCTTTCTTTGCCTGGTGTTGGCGAAATCAAAATAAACGCAGTATCAGTGCATCGATTCGTAGAGAGCGACGGCTTTCGCCACAACTTCGCCATCTTCTGGCAGACCTGAAATCTGGGCAAGGGCGGCTTTTGGCCCAACTTTCTCCAGCAATTCTACCAGTTCTTTAGCTTGCGGATCTTGCTCGCTGCGATAATGCATCGCGGCCGCAATCCCTCTCACCAGATTGTCGTTCGGCAAGCGATATTCCTGCGTGCCCAGCAAGGGTTTGATCAGACGATCACCCGCACTCAGTTTACGCAGTGGCTGACGGCCAACGCGCTCAACATCGTCATGCAGGTACGGGTTTTCGAAACGGGTCAGGATTTTTTCGATGTAAGCGAAATGTTTTTCCGGGTCAAAACCGTAACGGCGGATCAGCACTTCCCCGCTTTCTTCCATGGCACCGCGAACCACCAGACGCACTTTCTCGTCGAGGATCGCATCACGAATTGTCGCGTGGCCTGCCTGCTGGCCGAGATAGGCGGTGATGGCATGACCGGTGTTGAGGGTGAACAGTTTACGTTCAACAAACGCCATCAGGTTATCCGTCAGTTCCATGCCTGCGATTTCCGGCAATTCTCCTTTGAACTGGGTTTTATCCACAATCCATTCGCTGAAGGTTTCAACGGTGACTTCCAGCGGATCGGTGGTGCCCGCTGCCGCAGGGGGAACGATGCGGTCTACGGCGGAATCGACAAAACCGACGTGCGCTTCAACCCAGGCTTTTTCATCTTCCGGCAGGGCGTTGAATACGTGCTGTTTAAACTGGCTGGTACCGCGCACCATGTTTTCGCAGGCGATAATGTTCAGCGGCTTTTCGTTGCCTTGCTGATGACGCAGCACCAGACCTTTAGCGACGTTCGGCGCGATTTTTTCCAGCACGGTCGGACCGACGGCGGTGGTCACCAGATCGACTTCAGCGATCAGGTTGATTGCCTCCTGACCGGCGCTGTTCACGGCATTCACATTACTGACAGGCTCAACGGTGGCCTGTTCACCGACCACGTGCACGTCGTAACCTTTACGGCTGTTCAGCGCATCCAGTAAGGCAGGGCTGACATCCGCAAACGTCAACTCAATCCCGGCATCAGCAAGTAATTTACCGATAAAACCGCGACCAATGTTACCTGCACCAAAATGTAATGCTTTCATAATATTTCCTTCAAATCGGGGGCCATACTTTATGGTAAAAAGCTTTGGGTAAAGCTGGGAGCCGCCCGGCTCCGAATCAACAAGCGGGTCTTTTATCAAGACCCGCTTAGTAACGCTCTACTGATTACTCAACCTTAGCCGCGAAGAATAGTCAGAACTTCTTCAACGCTGGTGGTGTTCGCCAGACGTTCGATAACACCTTCTTCGTCCAGCGCCGTGGTCAGTTTGGTGATCACGTTGATGTGCTCATTATTGCGCGCTGCGATACCGACGACCAGGCGTGCACGGTCATCTTCATCATCGCCCCAGCGGATACCCGCCGGATACTGGCAGAACACGATACCGGTTTTCAGCACGCGATCTTTCGCTTCGATGGTACCGTGCGGCACAGCGATGGATTCGCCCAGATACGTCGAGGTCAGCTGCTCACGAGCCAGCATCGCGTCGACATATTCTGCCTGAACATACCCGCCTTTCACCAGTTGTTCACCGGCAAAACGAATCGCGTCTTCTTTGGTCGCCGCGTTCAGGCCGAGGAAGATGTTGCTTTCGCTAATGCGGAACAGGTTTTCGTTTTCATTGTCAGTCACGATGCTGTCGCCCAGCGTGGTGGTCACTTTCTCTTTGTACTGGCTGGCTTTGTTCACTTCAACCAGACGTGAAGTCAGGTCCGTGTACAGGCCGCTATCGAGGAAGTTGGTCAGCGAAATGTGCTGTGCGTGTGGCACCTGGCGCATGGCGCGTTCAGTCAGGTCACGGTGAGTAATCACCAGATCCACATCATCAGGCAGGTTGTTGATCGCGCTGTTGGTGACGCTGATGTTGGTCAGCCCGGCATCCTGCACTTTTTTGCGCAGCACACCGGCACCCATTGCGCTGGAACCCATACCGGCGTCACAGGCAACGATGATTTTACGTACGGTAGACAGGTCGCCCGCCACGCCTGCAACAGCAGGTTTGCCGCCTTTAGACTGGGCTTTCATATCCTGCATACGGCGTGTTGCTTCGTCCAGATCGTCGCCGTCTTTCGCTTTGGTGGTTTTCAGCAGGAAAGAAGAGATAACGAAGGACACCGCAAAGGCTGCCACGATAGCCGCGATGTTAGCGAAGTACGCACCTTTTGGTGTCATCGCCAGAACCGCCAGGATAGAACCCGGAGAAGCCGGAGACACCAGACCGCCGTTCAGCACAGTCAGGGTGAACACGCCAGTCATACCGCCCAGAATGACTGCCAGCAGCAGACGTGGGTTCATCAGAACATATGGGAAATAAATTTCGTGGATACCACCCAGGAAGTGGATGATTGCCGCACCGCCAGCTGATTGTTTAGCACTGCCACGACCGAAGAACATGTACGCCATCAGGACGCCCATACCCGGACCCGGGTTCGCTTCGATCAGGAAGAAGATAGATTTACCGGTTTCAGTCGCCTGCTGGATACCCAGCGGAGAGAAGATACCGTGGTTGATAGCGTTGTTGAGGAACAGGATTTTCGCCGGTTCAACAAAGATAGACGCCAGCGGCAACAGGTTATGAATAACCATGATGTGCACGCCTGCAGCCAGCACTTTAGACAGTGCTTCTACCAGCGGACCGATTGCCAGGAAGGCCAGAATGGCCAACAGCATACCGATAATACCGGCCGAGAAGTTGTTGACCAGCATCTCGAAGCCACTTTTGATTTTACCGTCAACCCAGCGGTCGAAACGCTTGATGCACCAGCCGCCCAGCGGACCTACAATCATTGCGCCGAGGAACATTGGCATATCCGCACCAACGATAACACCCATTACGGTGATTGCGCCGACCACACCACCGCGATCACCACCGACCAGACGACCACCGGTATAACCGATGACGCAATGGCAGAAGATAAGTGATCATCGGGCCAACCAGTTTCGATGTTTCATTAGGGATCCAGCCGGTAGGATGAACAGAGCAGTAATGATACCCCAGGCGATAAACGCGCCGATGTTGGGCATTACCATGTTACTCAGGAAGCGACCAAAGTTTTGAACTTTGA
>NZ_JYDF01000080.1:0-14651 GCF_003263525.1 Rahnella sp. NRRL B-41462
CTCTGCATGCCAGTGTTGCTGAGTGATATCAAACAGAACCCGGATGGCATCTTCACCTAACGTTTTTCTGCGGGCAATAACGGAGCTGGGTGCGGTGAATGAGCGTCCGGTTCGGTCAACAATATCCATCAGATTAACGATATGACTCATAGGCTTATTGTTGAATATGGCCATGCCGATAACCAGCCAGACCATGGACTCGAGGGGGAGTTTACGCTTGCGTAGGGTGACGGTGTCAGTGAGAGAAAAAGCTTGCTGAATGAGGTCAGGAGACAGGAGGTCAGCGAGGCTTTGAACTTCATCGGGGGCAGTGAGATTGATAATACCGAGAGCTTGTGAAAGTTCCATTTAAAAAGGGTCCATGATGAGCATGAACCCTTTTTACACGAGCCACCGGATCGGTCAACTGATCCTTAAACGATCGGCATTAGCCAGAAGGCGCTTTTTTTGTGTGTCCGGAACGGTTATTCCGAGTCGATATCTTTCAGGTCGCCCTGAATCAGTGCGGCGTTCGGGTTTTCCTGCGGCATCAGCTGACCGCCTCTTGCCAGAAAATCATGACGCTGGAAGTAAGCCTCACGTATAAACAGATACGGATCAGAAGAGTTACGGATCAGGCCATCAGAATCGAGCAGTTCTGCACGGGTTTCCACCCCTTCCAGTACCCATTTACCGGCTGACATCCAGAATGTCAGATAGCTGAGCATCGGATACAAATCATCAACCAGATCACCACCTTCATCACGAATTGTCGCGCTGCCGTAACCTGGCAGAACCACATACGGGCCGTAACCCACGCCGTAATGGCCAAGCGTGCTGCCAAAGCCCTGCGCCTCTTCACGCGCCAGTTTCGGGTTCGCCATCCCGGCGACGTCGATCAGTCCCCCCATCCCTAAAATGGTGTTCAGGAAGAAGCGGTTAAAGTGGATCGCTGCACGGTACGGATCGCCTTTCAGCAAGGAGTTAACCATGCTGGCCGGTTCATCCAGGTTGCTCAGGAAGTTGCTGGTACCGTTACGCGCCGGTTGCGGCACGTAATCACGCCACGCCACCGCGACAGGGCGCACAAGATACGGATCCATATAGTTATAGTTGAAGTCGAACATCACCCGGTTGAAACCTTCGAGCGGATCAGAACGTCCCTGCTGTTCGCTGTCCGATGATCCGGATGTGCCGGCACAACCGACCAGTAAAACTGTCGCAAACGCCAGCCCAGTCAGGCGTAAGTTCATGGATATCTCCCTGTTTTTGATCGTCGGTTCCTGATTAAGGAACCTGCTGATTAATCTCAATGCTGACCTGACCGTTGCCGGAAAAATCAGTCAGCGGACTGTCGCCGTACCAGTCACCTGAGGCTGGCGTTGCCAGACCATTTTGTGAAATACGAACGCGTACTTTTAATTGATGCAGCGAAGAAAGCAAGCGTTCCGGCATCATTGCGTTGCTGTCATCGACAGTGATCGCCAGCGGGAAGCGACTCAGCGGCAGCTTTTTCACCGCAACCGGCACCGGACTGCTGCCATCTGTCACCGAAATAAAGACCGTGCCATTCTGCGGAAGTTTCACCTGAGCCTCAGCAGAAAGCGTGACATTGACCGCCAGTTTAACCTGATCCAGCCCCGCTTTTTGTTTTGCCTGCGCAATGCTGGCGTTGACCATTTCCAGGCGTTTGTCACCGGCTGGCAGGATTTTCTGCATAACTTCCCACGCGCCAATGGCTTGCGGGTAGTGTCCCTGTTCATATTCATTATAGGCCAGCAGACTTAATACACGCAGATCACCCTGAGATTTTTCCAGCATACTGCGCAAAAGGTTGCCGCCGGTAAGGTTATCCTGCGGATCGGACGAACGGGTTAACACTTCGGCATAACCGAGTTTGACTGACATATCATCCGGCGCGAGCTGATAAGCGTGGGCATAAGCCTGCGTGGCGGTGGCGGCATTATTGAGCGCCATCCCTACACGGCCAAGCATCACCCAGTCCTGGATATTATGCGGATTTGCCTGCAAATCGGTACGCAATCCGAGCCCTAAATCCTGCACGTCGGTGGCGGTCAGCGGCGCGCCGTGGTCATCAGCAATGCGATGGCGTAAATCGGGCATACGCTGCATGACCTGATTCCACGCACTCACCTGCCCCAGACCACCGGCGTAGAGATACAAACCGAGCGTGATCATCACCAGCAAAATAGCACCGGGCACCAGCGTCCAGCGACCAATCGGCTGAATGGCGGCGGACACCTGACCCGCCGGAATATCAGTCAGTAAGTTTTCCTGCAATTCCTGAATATGCGCCGGACGTTCGTCCACCACGCCCTGCGCTTCGTCTTCTTCCAGCTCAGTCAAACGGTGATGATAAAACGCTTTATTCAGCGCATCGCGGGAAGTGTGTTCCGCGCGGTCGCCACGGATAACCGGCACGATAAACAGCGCCAGTGCAATAACCAGCATCACTACAATGCACAGCCAAAAAATGCTCATAATCCTTTCCTGTCGCTGTCTTTAAGTAACTGCGCCAGGCGCTGTCTCTCTTGTTCTGACATTGATGTGGCCGTGTTTTCAGTGCGCGCAGCACCCCGGCGGGAACGCATAAAAATCATGCCTGCGCCGATAACAATGACCAGCACCGGCCCGAGCCACAAAATAAAGGTAGAGGGCGTGACCGGCGGTTCGTAAGTCACGAAATTGCCATAACGCGCCACCATATACGCGACGATTTGCTGTCTGTCCTGCCCTTCATTAAGCAACTGAAACACCTTGGTACGCATATCGGCGGCGATGATCGAATCCGACGCGGCAATATTGGTGTTCTGACATTTCGGGCAACGCAACTGCGCCGTGATGTCCCGGTAAGCCTGTTCCTGTTCCGGCGATTTGAACTGATACGTGTCGATGGAGGCGAACGCGCTGACACTCAGCAGCATGCCCAGCAACAACGCAGGCAGCGATGAAATCAGTCTCATACATTGCCTCCGTATTTTTTGTACAGCGGCAGAACTTCGGTCTGCCAGACTTTTTCATTTAAGTCACCGGCATGGCGATAGCGGATAATGCCCTGCCCGTCGATCAGGAAGGTTTCCGGCGCGCCATAAACACCCAGATCTAACCCCAGCATGCCGTCGCCGTCGTAAAGACTCAGCATGTAAGGATTGCCCAGTGTGTTCAGCCAGTTGACCGCTTTCTGCCGGTCGTCTTTGTAGTTCAGGCCGACCACACGGACACCTTTTGCCGCCAGCGTATTGAGATAATCATGTTCGGCGCGGCAGGTCGGACACCACGTCGCCCAGACGTTGAGCAGCATCGGTTTGCCATCGCGCAGCACCGACTGATCGTAGGTTTTGCCCGCCTGCGCCAGCGATTCCAGTTTGAACACCGGCACCGGTTTGCCAATCAGGGCTGATTCCAGCAGCGTCGGATCATCGCCGTTGGCATTGCGGGTCAGTTGCACCAGAAAAGCCGCGGCCAGCGCCAGGAACAAAATCAGCGGAATAAAGAGAAGTTTACGGTTCATGCTTCTTCAGCCTCCGTCAGACCTTGCTTCTTAAGCTTTTTACTCATGCGATAACGCGGGTCGAGAATACACAGCACGCCACCGGCCGCCATAAACAGGCCACCGAGCCAGATCCAGCGGACAAAAGGTTTGTAGTACAAACGCACCGCCCACGAGCCATCGTCCATCTCTTCGCCGAGCGCCGCATACAGGTCACGCGCCAGATTGCCGTCGATAGCCGCTTCGGTCATCATGCTGCGCGCCACGCTGTAGAAGCGTTTTTCGGCGTGCAGCGTGGTGACTTGCTTGCCGTTCTGCGTCACATCAATATTCGCCTCACCGCCGGTATAGTTCGGGCCGGTGATGTCGCGAACGTCGCGGAAGATAAAGTGATAATCATGAATATCCACGGTATCGCCGGACTTCATGCGCACATCACGTTCAACGCTATAATTCTGGCTAAACGCGATGCCGATCACCGTCACCGCCACGCCGAGATGGCCGAGCACCATGCCCCAGTGACTGCGGGAAAGTTTGGTCAGACCGCGCCAGAATGAGTGACGATGGGTGGCGCGTTCGTGCAGTTCCATCAGCGTCAGTACAATCACCCACACCGACATCAGCATCCCCACCACGGTCATACCGACGATTTTATCCTGCAACAACCACGGCAGAAGAATCGACAAGACCAGCGTGACGACCAGCGCCACGCCCAGACGACGCCACAGTTTGCTGGGCTCATCACGACGCCAGCGCACCAGTGGTCCGATGCCTAACAACAGCGCCAGCGGCGCCATCAGCCAGGTAAACATCGTATTAAAGAAGGGTTCACCGATAGAAATACTGCCCAGCCCGAGCTGTTTGTGGATAAGCGGCAGCAGCGTACCGAGCAGCACCACCAGCATCGCCGCTACCAGCAATACGTTATTGCCCAGCAAATAACTTTCGCGGGAATGCAGTTCGTGACGGCTCGGAGCACGCACCGAGTTACCTTTAAAGGCGTACAGCAGCAGCGAACCGCCGATCACAATGACCAGATACGCGAGAATAAACATGCCGCGTGCCGGATCAGAGGCAAACGAGTGAACCGAGACCAGCACGCCGGAGCGCACCAGGAAAGTCCCGAGCAGACACAGCGAGAACGCAGTGATGGCCAACAGCACCGTCCAGGCTTTGAACGTCCCGCGTTTTTCGGTGACGGCGAGCGAGTGGATCAGCGCCGTACCCGCCAGCCACGGCATAAAGGAGGCGTTTTCAACCGGATCCCAGAACCACCAGCCGCCCCAGCCTAATTCGTAATACGCCCACGCCGATCCGAGCACGATACCGATGGTCAGAAACACCCAGGCGGCTTGTGTCCACGGACGCGACCAGCGCGCCCACGCGGTATCCAGACGCCCTGCCATCAGCGAAGCAATCGCGAAAGCAAAGGCCACAGAGAAACCGACATACCCCATGTACAGCAATGGCGGATGGAATATCAGGCCGATGTCCTGTAACACCGGATTCAGGTCGCTGCCGTCCACCGGAAAATTCGGCAACGAGCGGATAAACGGGTTGGATGTCAGCAGAATAAACAGCAGGAAACCGCCGGTGATCATGCCCATCACCGCCAGCACGCGCGACACCGCATCCTGCGGCATACGGCGGCTGAACAGCGCCACGGCAAGCGTCCAGCAACTGAGTAATAACACCCACAGCAGCAGCGAACCTTCGTGCGCTCCCCACGTCGCCGCCACACGGTAATACACCGGCAGGTGGGTGTTGGAATTATTAGCAACATAGGCGACGGTGAAATCATTCACCACAAACGCATGCACCAGAATAATGAACGCCAGCGCGATGCAGGCAAACATGCCGTAAGACAACGGGCGCGCCATCGCCATCATCCGGCCATCCTGACGTGCGGCGCCCCACTGCGGATAAATACTCAGCAATACCGCCAGCCCTAATGCCAGACAGAGTGCAAATGTTCCCAGTTCCGGCATCATGAGCGGTCGTTTCCTTTATCGTTACCCACGTAGGCCGAAGCTGGTCCTTTGTGGTTTTCTTTCATGGCGTCGGCAACTTCCGGCGGCACATATTTTTCGTCGTGTTTTGCCAGAACCTGAATGGCATTCACCACATTTCCCGGTTCCATCACACCCTGCGCCACCACGCCCTGTCCTTCACGGAACAGGTCGGGAAGGATGCCGTTGTAGGTCACGGCAATCGCGCCACGCGCATCATAAATTTTAAAGCTCACCTGCAAACTTTTCGGGTCACGTTTCACGGAGCCGGGCATCACCATGCCGCCGATACGCAGGCGCTGGCCCACCGTCGGCATTTCGTGGTCTTCGCCTTTGCCCTGCAGGATTTCACCGGGTGTATAAAACAAATCAATGTTGGATCGCAGCGCGTACATCACCAGTGAAATGCTCAGACCAAGACCGATCAGCACCACCAGCGCCAGCGACAGCCGCTTTTTACGACGTGGATTCACAATAACTTCTCCGGGGAAGTGTCCGGTTCCAGCGGTGACGTCTGTGCGCCTGGCTGTTTTTTAGACTGAGACTGACTGATGCGTTTTTCGCGTGCCTGACGACGACGGACGTCGCCGAGGATTTGCCGGTGCTGAATCAGGGTATGCGCCACCAGCACAACCAGCGAGAGCAGCGTGGCAGCGACCGACAGCCAGACATAAAAGGCGTAGCCGCCCATCGCAAAGAAATCATGCCAGCTTGAGAATGCAGGACTCATCCGCGACGCTCCTTATTCACAAGACCGGCCACCCACGGACGCAGACATTCCTGCACCAAAATCAGGTTTCGTAACCGCATCAGCGTCAGGGTAATAAAGAAGAACAGGTAACCGAAAATCGCCCAGCGCAGCGGATAACGCATGCTCGGGTCGATGGTCTGCTGCATATTGGTGGAACCCTGATGCAGCGTATTCCACCACTGCACGGAGTAATGGATGATAGGAATATTCACCACGCCGACCAGCACCAGAATACCGGCGGCACGCCCGGCCAGACGCCGGTCGTCAAAGGCGTTATACAGCGCTATCACACCGAGATACAGAAACAGTAACACCAGTTCGGAGGTCAGACGCGCGTCCCACACCCACCAGGTGCCCCACATCGGTTTGCCCCATGCTGAGCCGGTGACCAGCGCGATAAAGGTGAAAACAGCGCCAACCGGTGCCATTGCCGCTACCGCCAGATCGGACATTTTCATCTGCCACACCAGGCCGATAAACGCGGCGATCGCCATCCCGCTGTAAATCCCCATCGACCAGATGCCGCCGGGACATGAATATACATAATCCGGTAACTGTTACCTTGCTGGTAATCCGGCGGCGCATAGCCAAAACCCCATACCCAGCCAATCAGCAGGCAGGCAAGCCCCACAATCCCGAGCCAGGGAATGAACCGGCCACAGACGTGGTAAAGCCGTTCAGGCCTGGCGAGTTGATGTAACCATTTCCACATTGTTATCGTTGCTCACTCTAAAATGTCACTGTGTGATATGCCGTGAAACCTCGGTGGGTTCTTGCGCGGTCAGTGTTAAATCACCCGCACTTATTATTGGCAGCTCTATTGTTCACTATAGAGAAGTGTGATGTTAGTCAAAGGTTGCGTTTTTTCTTCTCTATTGTAACGACACGTAAAATAATTCTGTGCTATCGCCTTTTACCGGCAAAAAGTGTCAGTGGATACTCACTCTCAAAGCGGCGGCGGTGGCAAAAGGCGCTAACGTTGCACTGCCTGCCAGCATCGCGCCAAGAATGGCGAGATAACCGCCGATCGGCATCGACATCGAGGCGGCATCAATCGCGCCGGTGGCAAAAATCAGCACCGGAATATACAGCGGCAATACCAGCAGACTGAGCAGAACGCCACCTTTGCGCAGCCCGACGGTCAGCGCCACACCAATCGCACCGATAAAACTCAGCGTCGGCGTGCCCAGTAAAATCGTCAGTGCGACGGCTTTCCAGGTCTCAAAATCCAGCGAAAGCAGCAGCGCAATCAGCGGTGAAAGGATCAGTAACGGCAACCCCGTCACCACCCAGTGAGCACATACTTTCCCCAGAACCGTGAGTGCCAGCGGCGAAGGCAATAACAGAAGCTGCTCGAGCGTGCCATCGAGATAGTCATCACGGAACAATCTTTCCAGCGCCAGCAGGGAAGATAACAGCGCGGCGACCCAGACAATGCCGGGCGCAATGCGCGCCAGCAGTTCAGGCTCAGGGCCGATCCCTAACGGGAACAGCGTAATCACAATCAGGAAAAACCACAGCGGATTGATAATTTCAGCGCTTTTGCGAAAGGCAATTTTCAGCTCGCGGCGCAGGACTTTCGTAAACATTCCTTTTATATCCCCTTCGCGTCACACCGGCTCTGCGCTGGTCAGACGAAGTTTTCGTACGTCGCGGTTAACACCCTGCAAATCCTGATGCGTTGTCAGCAACACCATTCCACCCCGCTGCGCATGCTGTTCGAACAGCGCAATCAGTGTGGCAACGCCTTGTTTATCAATGGCGGTCAGCGGTTCATCGAGGATCCATAGCGGCGCATCGCTCAGCCACAGACGCGCCAGTGCGACGCGGCGTTGCTGCCCGGCGGACATCTGCCCCACCGTCACATCTTCATAACCCAGCAATCCGACGTTTTCCAGCGCCTGATAAATCGCTTCCGCGCTGGCATTACCTCTGACCATCGGGCCATTCACAGACAGATAAAAGGCAAGGTTTTCAAACGCAGTAAGCACTGACTTTACGCCGGGCTGATGGCCGAGGTACAGAAGCTGCTGATGGAAAATATCGCGCTGACGGCGGGTACTCACACCCTGCCAGCGGACTTCACCGGCGTCCGGAGAGGACAGCCCGGCAAGAATACGCAGTAAACTGGTTTTACCGGCACCGTTACGGCCTTCGATCTGCACCATTTCGCCCGGTTCGATAGTGAAACTTAAGCCGCTAAACAGGGTTCGTTCATCACGAACACAGCTCAGATCAAGGGCTTCAAACATGGTGATGTCTCTTATTTTTCACAAGTGTGCATCATATCACAGGCGTCAGGCGCGACGCAGCTCAGGGAGGCACAGTTTACCCGGCTGAAAAGCCTGAAATCCGGCAAACATCTTCTGAAATGTTCCATCAGGTTCATGGGTTAACGGTTTGTAACTTTTTTGTATACCTGCTCATAATTCACCTGCCTCGCCTATGCTTACTCATGAACATATCTGCAATCACTTTGCTTTACTTTTGGGGAACAACGATGGCCGGAGAAAAACAGCATCACAATGACAAGGATGTTGACAGTGACGAACATACACAGGGAAAGGAAATCGAGACCGGTGAAGAGAACTTGCCGTCGAAAGCGGCCGCCGTTCACGAAGTTATCCGCATGGAAGGTGAAAAAGAGCTGGAGCGCGACGGACAGGCGTTGCTGTGGTCGGCAATTGCCGCCGGATTGTCGATCAGCGCCTCGCTGATGGCAAAAGGCATTCTTCACGCCCGCCTGCCCGATACACCGGAACGTTTCTTCATTGAAAATATCGGTTATACCGTCGGGTTCATTATTGTGATCATGGCGCGCCAGCAGTTATTTACCGAAAACACCGTTACTGCCGTGTTACCCATCATGCAAAAACCGACCGGCAGAAACATTCTGTTGTTGCTGCGTTTATGGGGCATCGTGCTGGCGGGTAACGTCATCGGCGGCGGACTGGCGGCGCTGGTGTTTCATCTGGTGCCCTTTTTCGATACCGCAACCGACGAGGCGTTTCGCACCATCAGCATGGATATCATGAAAAAAGACCCCGAAGGTATGTTTGTCGGCGGTATGGTTTCCGGCTGGCTGATTGCCACCATGGTCTGGATGATCCCTTCTGCCGGGACCGCCAAACTGTGGGTGATCATGCTGATGACCTACATGGTGGCGATTGGCGACCTGACGCACATCGTCGTCGGCTCGGTAGAAGTGCTGTATCTGGTGTTCTCGGGCGCCATTCCCTGGTACGAATTTATCTGGCCGTTCGCCCTGCCGACACTGGCCGGCAACATCTTCGGCGGCACCTTTATCTTCGCGCTGATAAGTCACGCGCAGATCCGCAACGATATGAGTAATCAGAAGAAAGCCGAAGCGAAGAAAGAGGAGCAGGAAGCAGCGAAAAAAGAGGCCGCGAAGCCCTGAGTGGCGAGGAAACGACCAAACGGCAGCCTGATGCCTTATTATTACGAGAAAAATGGGTATACTACGCGGGCGCTTTCCACAGGCGCCCGTGTCTCCTTAGTTAAACGGATATAACAAGCCCCTCCTAAGGGCTAGTTACAGGTTCGATTCCTGTAGGGGACACCATTTTTAGTGCTCATAATATTCCCCACAAACACCCTCACCAGCCCGGCACTGCCCCGCCGTTAAAGATTTTTTCTGCCGCTTTTGCCACTTCCGGCGACTGATAGGATTTCAGAAACTCCTGCACATTTTCAGCATCTTTATTGTCCGGGCGCGAAACCAGAATATTCACGTACGGCGAATTTTTATCTTCGATAAACACGCTGTCATGCACCGGTGATAATCCGGTTTGCTGGATATAGGTTGTGCTGATGATCGCCACATCGACTTTCGGGTCATCCAGCACACGCGGTAACTGCGCGCCTTCCAGTTGCATAATATTCAGATGATGGGGGTTTGCAGTGATATCCAGCGCCGTTGGCAGCAGGCCTTTGCCTTCTTTCAGCGTGATCAGTTTCTCTTTTTGCAGCAGCAAAAGTGCGCGGCCTAAGTTGGTCGGATCGTTAGGGATCGCCACGGTTGCGCCGTCTTTCAGTTGATCCACGGTTTTGATTTTTTTCGAGTAGCCCGCCATCGGAAACACAAAGGTGTTGCCGACCACCACCAGATGGTAGCCGTGGGCTTTGTTATCCTGCTCAAGGAACGGACGGTGCTGGAAAACATTCGCATCCAGATCGCCATGTTCGGTCGCGTCATTCGGTAATAATGAGCCGCTGAAACCAACCAGTTCGACGTCCAGACCGTATTTATCCTTCGCGACCTTTTTCGCCACTTCCGCCACATCCTGCTCTGCGCCATTAATCACGCCGACTTTGATATGTTTTGCATCACCACTTTTTTGATCACAACCCGCCAGCAGTAATCCTGCCAGCAAAAACACAACACCCGTGCGTAAATGAGATAACGTCAGTTTCACTTTTTTTCCTTAAAAAATAACCGCTAATGCGTAATGAAAATGACTATAACAGGAGGATGGTCGCTGTTTAAAAAACCAATAAAGCATCGCTAAGAAGAAAAAAGCATATAGATGACCCCACTTAAGTCCGGACATCCAGATCTTTTCCTTATATCAGTCATAAAAAGTTTGCCCTCCCTGACGCATTTGGGAAAGAGTAGACGGAAGAGAAAACACTGATGAGAGCCTGCAAGAATGGAAATTATTGAAGCCGGAGAGCAGCATATTCCCGCGATACAGAAAATTTATGCCTGGCACGTTCTCCATGGAACCGCCTCGTTCGAGACACAGCCCCCGGATGAACGCGAGATGGCGGGCCGGCTGAAGAAGATTAAAGAGGCAGGTTTGCTCTGGCTGGTGGTTTTGCATGAGGATGAAGTGAAGGGATATTGCTATCTGGGTCATTATCGCGAACGCTATGCGTATCGCCACACGCTGGAGGATTCTATCTATATTGATCCTGCTTTTCAGAAACGCGGTGCGGGTAAAGCGCTGCTGCGACGGGCGATAGACTGGGCGGAAACTCACGGCTATCGTCAGTTGATCGGTAACGTCGGTGACAGCGAAAATAAAGCCTCAATTGGCTTACATCTCGCCGCCGGTTTTCAGATGAAAGGCACCCTGCATAGCGTTGGATTTAAGCATGGCCGCTGGCTGGACACCGTGTTTATGCAGCTCGCGCTGGGTGACGGAAACCAGACCCTGCCCGCGCAGGATCACTGACAGAAAATACCTGCGGGCCGGTTGCGGCCCGCAGGTTACGGGTTACTCAATCGCTAACTTTTCCCTCGCGGTTTTACGTGTCGCGCTCCCGCCCCAGACTTCGTTGTATTCGTAACCGGTCAGATCTTTAATCACCTTACGTGACACCTCATCGCAGTCTTCCTGCGCGCCACCCAGTTTCAGACGGGCGGTTTCCTTGATCAGGATTTTATGTGTGTCCCGCGTCAGCTTGAATTTGAAGGTCATGTAGAAGCTGATCGCCAGCAACGCACCGGTGGCGAAGATCATCAGGCCAATGATCGCGTGTAACGCGCTGAGCGGCTGAGCACCCTGCCCTTTCACAAATCCACTTTCTTCCAGCACCAGGCCAATCACCATGATGGCAATCGCAACGGTACTTTTACGGGTAAACACCATCACACCGGCAAAAATTCCTTCACGACGTTTTTTGGTGACTATTTCATCGACGTCCGGGATAAAGCTGTAAATATTCCACGGAATATAATAAAGCCCTGAACGTCCAAAGCCTAAAATAACGAAGATGGAAGTAAAGAGAATTAACGGCACCGTTGCGTTGGTGATATAAATATAAAACAGAGCAGCCAGCACAAAGAATATACAACCATAGGCGATTCGCAGCGCGGCAGAAGGCGAAAGATTCAGTCGTTCCATCACCATCATATAAACAATCGTCGATGGCACAGAAACAAAGGCTGCCACACTTAAATATCCGGAAACCGATCCCACATCCTGATTCAGACCATAAACCACATAGTAGGTAAAGACGGCACCGAATACGTCCATGGCGGTAAAGGAAGCAATATAAATAATAATATGCTGGCGGAACATGCGGATATTAAAGGATGAGATAAAATCTAAAACCAGACTCTTCAGATGATGCCAGAGACTGCCGCCTGTTTCCATTTCCGGTTCCGGCTCATTCGGATCCCGCACGTCTTTGGCTTCCCAGGTACACAGCCATGTGGTGAATACCGCGATACAAAATACCGTGGCGAAGAATATGCCGGTATAGGTATACGTCATCGGATTATCTTTACCGGTAAACATCATGATGACGCCCGGCACAGACACAGCCAGGAAACCGCCGAGCTGCGAGCAAATCATACGCACACCGGCGAGACGGGTACGTTCGCCGAAGCGGTTGGTCATCTCGGCGGCCAGCGTTTCCCACGGCACCAGCACCATCGCTGAAAGTAATTCAATCGACAGATATGTGCCAAGATAATACCAGTAGCCCATGTCCTTTACCCAGACCAGCGCATACAGGAACATCAGTGGCGAACTGATCAGCAGGAAAAACCGGCGGCGACCAAACCGTTTTCCGAGCCAGGTATTTCCGAAGTGATCGGTGATATAACCCATGATCGGACTTAATACGGCATCAATGACACGGGCAATAGCAAAAATAGATCCCGCTTCTAAAACGGTTAATCCGCAATACATGGTATAGAAGAATAAAAGCCAGGTACCGATAACGGCGAATGCACCACCGCCAAATAAATCAGTTACGCCATAGCCTATAGCCGTGCCGTAACCTACTCTGCGTTCAGTAGGTTTCATTATTATTATCCTGTGAATGTAGGGTTATTATTAATAGAGATTTAATCAGCCAGCGTGATCCATTTCCCTGATTGTGAGGAGCGGTAAATCGCACCGACAATATTCAGGGAAACTTCGGCTTGTGAAACAGAGATATAATTTTGTTCTTCCGGATGACGTACAGAATGATAGAAATTCGAGACTGCCTGACGATGACTGTCGCCCCAGTAGCTTTTGGCTGTTCCTGACGGGCTGTCATCACTTATCAGCAGCGTTTTATTTTCTCCTTCAATCAGCCACAACACGTTGTGATACAACTGCAACAGTCCTTTTTCACAATGAATTTCCAGCAGCAACGGAGAATCGGTGCTGTGGCAGTTCGTTGCGTAAAACAATCCATGCGCACCGTTGCCCATTTTCAGGCTGACCATCGCTGTGTCTTCATTTTCAGTCAGTTCACTGAGAAAGGTTCTTTCCACCACGCCTTTCAGCGCGAGAACACCGCCGCCAAACCACTGCATTAAATCCAGCGTATGTATCGCCTGATTGATCAGCAGGCTGCCGCCTTCAGTGGCAAAACGCCCGCGCCACAGGCTTTCGCTGTAATAAGCACCACTGCGCGACCAGGTCAGAATAGCTTTGATGCTCAGCATGTTGCCCAGTTGCCCGCTTTCCAGCAGCGTTTTAATTTTCTGACTGGAAGGATTCAGACGGTTCTGGTAACACACGCCTGTCAGCCCCGCAGCCTGTGACGCCGCGAGTTTAATGGCGCTGACTTCTCCGATATTCAGCGCCACCGGTTTCTCGGTAAAAACATGCTTTCCCGCCGCCAGCGCGGCGAGAATAGCCTCCTTGTGCAGATGATGCGGCAGGCAGATATGCACCACGTCAATCTGCGGATCGCACAACATTTCGTGATAATCCGTGTAAAAATCACAACCATATTCCTGCGCCAGCGCCCGGCCTTTGCCAATATCGCACTCCGCAATCGCCCTTAACTGGCAATCCGGTTCGTGCCGGATCGCTGCCACATGGCAGGTATGGATAGACCCGCAACCGATCACCGCAGCCTGGAGAGTTTTCATCATCTGCTCCCGTTTAGTGGGTTCCGTTTGCCAGCATCTGTGCCCGGATGCACAGCTCGGCAGCTTTAAACGCATGCTCCTGGGTCATGGCGTGCTCGGTGCGGTTCAGGCAATCGAGGATCAACTGACCAAAGAACGGGAAGCCGACGTTGCCGGAAACCGGGTAACGGAACTCGCCTTGTTGATTCACCAGATACACCACGTCCTGCTCGCCGAGCGTGAGATCAACATATTTGCGGATCTCGATATAACCTTCGGTGCCGAGCAGCGTCAGACGGCCGTCGCCCCAGGTGCTCAGCCCTTCTGGTGTGAACCAGTCGCAGCGGAAATAACCCCGTGCGCCGTTATCGCCTTTCAGCATCGTGTCGCCAAAGTCTTCGAAACGCGGATACTGCGGGTGATTGAAATTAAGGGCCTGGGCTGCCACAACCTGCGCGTCACTGTTGCCGGTATAAAACAGAAATTGTTCAATCTGATGGCTGCCGATATCACACAGGATGCCGCCAAAACGCTCTCTCTCGTAGAACCAGTCGGGACGCCCTTCGCCCTCGCGATGCG